>CAZOLE010000054.1:0-9154 GCA_964580445.1 uncultured Porphyrobacter sp. | reverse complement strand
TTTCTAAACGAGTGCCAAGAGCGCGGGCAGGACAGCGTCCTCGTTACGGTCTGCGCCGTCGAAGGCTCTTCGATGCGCAACCCGGGCACGATTATGGGCGTTGCGCAGGACGGCAGTTTTGCCGGCTCGCTATCGGGGGGATGTATTGAGCAAGCCGTGGTCGCCGAAGCGCTCGACGTCTTGAAAGTGGGTGCGTCGCGGATGGTGCGGTTTGGTGCAGGTTCGCCCTATCTTGACATCAAATTGCCGTGCGGCGGCGGCTTGGACCTGCATTTTTGTCCGCTTGGGCGCAGCGATTTTGCAAGCGGTTGCCTAGATGCAATCCACGGTCGCACCCCATTCTCAATCCGAGTGGGAGTGGAAGGCGCTGAACCAATATTGCAGTGGTGCGAGACAGCGTTCAACGCTGAGATTGGCGAGGGAGTGTTCGGTCATTGGCCGGTACCACAATTGCAGATCATCGGGCATGGTGCAGGTGTCGAAGCGCTCGCGCGGTTGAGCTGCACAATGGGCTGCAGTGTCCGGGTTCTGACCCCGGATGAGCGCATTATCAAAGCGCTTCGAGCGGATGGTATCGAGGCTGATCTAATCAAGCGGCGCACGCAAATTGGAATGCTCCAAAGTGACGCGTGGACCGCGAGTATCTTCCTCTTCCACGATCATGATTGGGAGATCGATCTTATCGGCGGGGCGCTGTTACAGCCGCATTTCTATATCGGCGCGATGGGTGGGCGAAAGGCTCACGCGATGCGCTGTGATGCCTTGCAAACCAAAGGCATCACGCGGGCACAGCTTGAAACGATCCGTGCGCCAATTGGCGTCTTCCATTCTTCGCGCGATCCACAAACGTTGGCTTTGTCGACCCTCGCTGAAGTGATCCGCGCCTATCAGGGCACAGATTTTGGAGACGCTCTTGGCTGAAGAAACTAGTTTGACAGTTGCTGTTCTTGCTGCTGGCCAATCGCGCCGCTTTGGTGAGCAGGACAAGCTGCGCGTGAGTTTTCGCGGGCTTATGCTGGGGCTGCACGTCGTCCAAACGCTGCCACAACTTGAGATAGTGCGGTCGGCCGCACATCGGATTGTTGTAACGACCAATCCAAAGCACCCTTGTGTGCCGGGTTGGCGTGATCATGGCTTTAAGGCGGTTGTAAATCCCGACGCCGATGAGGGCATGGGCACTTCGGTTGCGCAGGCGGCCCGGATTGCACGACGTGCTAACTCACAACACCTTTTGATAGTGCTCGCCGACATGCCTTTGGTCCCTTCGTCGCACTACGAAGTATTGGTAGAACTTGCGCAATCGCACGGGAGTACTGCGCTTGTTGCTTCATCCACAAAAGAAGCCGCGATGCCGCCCGCTGTTTTCGGATCAGACCACTTCGAAACCTTGGCTACACTGTCGGGCGATAATGGTGCGCGAGATCTGCTTACGTCAGGCGAGGCGATCCAATGCCCGCCAGATTGGCTTGCCGACATTGACACACCGGAAGTGTTAAACGACCTGCAATAGAAGCATAGACACCGGCGCGAGGGCGCATCTAAAGCAAAGGCAGATTTGGGAGATTTGGCCATGACTGATTTTGTTGCGCGTCCCGCACAGGATCATCCGACCCATTGTTCAGCTGAGCAGTATGCTGAGATGTATGCGCGCTCAATCAACGATCCGGACGGCTTTTGGTTGGAACAAGCGCAACGACTCGATTGGATCACTAAGCCTACAAAAGGCGGTGAGTGGTCTTATGACCCGGTGAACATCGCATGGTTTGCCGATGGCGCCTTAAACTTGTGCCACAACGCAGTGGATCGACATGTTGAAGCTGGGCGGGGTGAGAACACCGCTTTGATATTCGAGCCAGATGATCCGACCAGCGATGCGCGGCACATCTCTTACGCTCAATTGCTCCGCGATGTGAGCAAAATGGCCAATTCGCTCAAGACCATTGGTGTGGTGAAGGGCGACCGGGTGACGCTCTATATGCCGATGGTGTCAGAAGGCGTGGTGGCGATGCTGGCTTGCGCACGGATCGGCGCGGTGCATTCGGTGGTGTTTGGCGGGTTTTCTCCTGAAGCGCTGGCCGGTCGGCTGGTCGATTGCGATAGCCGTTTTGTTATAACTGCCGATGAAGGCGTGCGTGGGGGCAAAGCAATCCCCCTGAAAGCCAATGTTGATGCCGCGCTTGAAAACACTGAGGTTCAAGTCGACGGCGTCCTTGTGTTGCGACACACAGGCAGCGACGTAGCCATGGTGGAAGGCCGCGACCATTGGATGCACGAACTCGCTGATCAAGTTGAAGCGAACTGTCTATGCGAGCCGATGGGCGCAGAAGACCCGCTGTTTATCCTCTACACTTCGGGTTCGACCGGGAAGCCCAAAGGCGTGCTGCACACGGTTGGTGGTTACGGCGTTTGGGCAGCGACCACGTTCCACTACGCGTTTGATTATCAACCCGGTGAGGTGTTCTGGTGCACTGCTGATATCGGCTGGGTCACGGGGCACAGCTACGTCACTTATGGGCCGCTGTTCAACGGTGCGACACAGGTCGTTTTCGAAGGCGTGCCGAACTATCCTGACCATGGACGGTTCTGGGATGTCGTCGATAAGCACAAGATCAACATCATCTACACTGCACCCACCGCGATCCGTGCTTTGATGCGCGAAGGCGATGAGTTTGTGACGAGCCGGGACCGTTCTTCTTTGCGGCTGTTGGGGACTGTTGGCGAACCGATTAATCCCGAAGCTTGGCGCTGGTATCATGGCGTGGTGGGCGAGGGTCGTTGCCCGATTGTCGACACCTGGTGGCAAACTGAAACCGGTGGGCATATGATCACAACGCTGCCTGGTGCGCACGATATGAAACCGGGGAGTGCTGGCCTACCATTCTTTGGCATTCTCCCGCAATTGGTCGACAATGAAGGCGCGGTTTTAGATGGCGCAACGAGCGGAAACCTGTGCATCACGCATAGCTGGCCAGGGCAAGCCCGCAGTGTTTACGGCGATCACGAGCGCTTTGAGCAGACTTATTTCAGCATCTATACGGGCAAATACTTCACCGGCGATGGGTGCCGGAGAGATGAGGATGGCTATTACTGGATCACTGGTAGGGTTGATGATGTCATCAACGTCTCTGGCCACCGAATGGGCACGGCCGAGGTCGAAAGCGCATTGGTTCTGCACGAGTTGGTCGCAGAGGCTGCGGTGGTGGGTTATCCGCACGACATCAAAGGGCAGGGCATCTATTGCTATGTCACTTTGAATGCGGGCGAAGAAGGCTCGGATGAGCTCTACAAGGCCCTGCGCGGGCATGTTCGTAAAGAGATTGGCCCAGTGGCAACGCCGGATCACATTCAATTTGCTGATGGCCTTCCAAAGACTCGGTCTGGCAAGATCATGCGCCGAATTTTGCGCAAGATTGCTGAGAATGACTATGGCTCGCTCGGCGATACATCGACGTTGGCGGACCCATCTTTGGTTGAACGCTTGATTGAAGGGCGACAGAATTTCTGACGGCGATCATGGCCTGTTTGGGACTTGACCGGAGATACAAATTGTAACCAAGTACGCGGTTGTGGCGAAAGCCAGAGCATACACTCTTATCAGGCTAATTAGAGACACCCATGAAAAAGCTCATAATCCTCGCTGTGCTGGCAGCGCTTGTCGCAAGTTACTTTATCTTCGACCTTGGCAGCTATCTGTCGCTTGAGGGTATCAAGTCTGTCGTGGAGGCCGCGCAAGGCTATTACAAAGATAACCCGGCTTTGGTGATCGGCATCTTCTTCGCGATCTACGTTATTGCGACGGCAGCCTCATTCCCTGGTGCAGCCTTCCTTACTCTCGCAGCGGGTGCTTTGTTCGGATTTTATACGGGTACAATCGTGGTCTCCTTTGCGTCAACGCTCGGCGCGACGCTGGCTTTCCTCGCATCCCGCTTTGTTCTGCGCGACAGCATTGAGTCGAAGTTTGGAGACAAACTTAAAGGTATCAACGAAGGGCTTGAGCGCGACGGAGCGTTCTATCTCTTCACCTTGCGTATGGTTCCCGCCGTGCCGTTCTTCGTCATCAACCTTGTGATGGGCCTGACTCGGATCAAAACGTGGACTTACGCATGGGTTAGCCAGATCGGTATGCTGCTTGGCACCGCGATCTATGTGAATGCGGGCACGCAATTGGCGAACCTTGAAGACCTCTCGGGCATTGTTTCGCCTGCTCTGTTGGCATCAATCGTTCTGCTCGGCATCGCGCCGCTGATTGCCAAGTTCATCATCAATGCGATCCAGCGTCGTAAAGTTTATAAAGGCTTCACCAAACCAAAGAAGTTCGACCGTAATATGGTCGTCATTGGCGCTGGTTCCGCAGGTCTTGTGTCTTCGTTGATCGCGTCAACCGTAAAAGCCAAAGTGACTTTGGTCGAAGCGCACAAGATGGGCGGCGACTGCCTTAACTTTGGCTGCGTTCCATCCAAAGCGCTGATCAAAAGCGCGAAGGTCGCTAACAAAATGCGCAACGCCGACAAATATGGCTTGGAAGCGCATGATCCTAAAGTGCCGTTCAAGCAAACTATTGGGCGGGTAATGGCTGCGATCAAGGCTATTGAACCGCATGATAGCGTTGAACGTTACGAAGGTCTCGGTGTCGATGTCGTCGAAGGTTATGCCAAGATCATCGACCCTTGGACGGTTGAGATTGCGCGCCATGATGGTGAAACACAGCGGCTCACTACCCGCTCGATCATCATCGCGGCTGGCGCAGCGCCGTTCGTGCCGCCCATACCGGGTCTTGAGGACAGCGGCTACCTGACCTCTGATACGATGTGGGATGCCTTTGCGCAGATGGACGAAGCGCCCAAGCGCGTGGTTATCCTTGGTGGTGGTCCGATTGGCTGCGAGCTTTCGCAAAGCCTCGCTCGGTTGGGTTCGAACGTCACACAGATTGAAATGATGGACCGGATCATGGGACGCGAGGACCCTGAAGTGTCCGAGCTTGCGCAGGCTTCGCTGGAAGAGTCGGGCGTCACCGTTTTGACCGACCATCAAGCCGTGAGTGTAGAAGGCGGCAAAGTCATCACCAAGCATGGCGATGAGGAAGTGGCGGTGCCGTACGATGCATTAATCGTCGCAGTTGGCCGTGCTGCACGCCTAACCGGCTATGGCTTGGAAGAGCTTGGCATCGACACCGCACGAACCGTGGTGACTGATGAGTTTCTTGCGACCAAATTCCCCAATATCTTTGCATGCGGCGATGTGGCCGGACCGTTCCAGTTTACTCACACCGCGTCACATCAAGCATGGTTCGCTTCGGTCAATGCGCTGTTCGGCCAATTCAAGAAATTCAAAGCAGATTACTCTGTGATCCCGGCGGTCACTTTCCTTGAGCCGGAAGTTGCTCGCGTGGGTATCAACGAAACCGAAGCGAAAGAGCAAGACATTGCTTATGAAGTGACCGAGTATGGGCTTGATGATCTTGACCGCGCGATTGCGGAAAATGAGATCAAGGGCTTCGTCAAAGTGCTCACCGCTCCGGGCAAGGATAAAATCCTTGGCGTGACTATCGTTGGCCACAATGCCGGCGAGATGCTGTCCGAATACACGCTGGCGATGAAGCACAAGCTGGGCCTCAATAAGATCCTTGGCACCATCCATCCCTATCCGACGATGGCGGAAGGCAACAAGTTTGCTGCGGGTGAGTGGAAGAAAGCCCGCAAGCCTGAAAAGCTGCTGTCTTTTGTTGAGAAATACCACACTTGGCGGCGCGGCTAGCCAAACCTTGCCTTGGATCGCTAAGGCTGGGTCATAAGCCAAGCGAGGGCATAGGGTTGGAATTATTTGATCAGTTGCGCGGTATTATCGGCATCGCCGTGCTGCTGGCTATCGCTTGGACGCTAAGCGAAGATCGGCGACAACGCCTCAGTTGGAAATGGATTGTCGGTGCGCTCGCCCTGCAAGGCGCGCTGGCGCTTGTGATCCTCCGCGTGCCGTTTGTGTGGGACTTAATGGTGTTTGCCAATCTGGGCGTTCGCGCGATTGAGCAAGCGACGCTCGAGGGCTCGTCCTACATGTTCGGTTATCTTGGTGGGGCGCCATTACCGTTTGAATTGAAGGAAGGCGTTGATCCTCCGCTGATCATTGCGTTTCAAATATTGCCACTGGTGATTGTCTTTTCCGCGCTCGCGGCATTGCTGTGGCATTGGGGCGTGTTGAAGGCGGTGGTACGCGGACTTTCGTTCTTGCTGCGCCGAACCCTCGGCGTAAGTGGCGTCGTGGGCCTGTCGGGCGGGGCCAACATGTTTTTAGGCGTTGTCGAAAGCCCTTTGGTGGTGCGCGCTTATTTCTCGCGGGTCAGCCGTGCCGAACTGTTTCAGATCATGGTGCTCGCAATGGCCACGATCAGCGGCGCGATCCTGATACTCTACGCCACGACTTTGCGCGATACAGTGCCGCAAGCGGTTGGCCATATGATTACTGCGTCACTTGTCTCGCTCCCGGCTGCCCTGTTAATCGCAAAGCTGATGGTCCCCGAAAAGAGCACCGCCGATGCTGAGAAAGACAAGCCACAGGACGCCGATGAGCTGGACCTCAAATATGAAGGCAGCATCGACGCTATCGTCAAAGGCACGATGGACGGAATGCAGCTCTTTTTGGCGGTGATTGCTGTCATTATCGTTGTCTTCGCTTTTGTGGCTTTGGCGGATCAGGTGCTGGCGCTCCTACCGTTAGTCGGCGATGAACCTTTGTCATTAAAGCGCCTGTTTGGCTGGATTTTTGCGCCGCTAATGTGGCTAATTGGAGTCCCCTGGAGCGAGGCGCAGGCCGCAGGTGGGTTGATGGGCACCAAAGCGGTTCTGAATGAATATGTCGCCTATCTTGAACTCGCCGCACTGCCAGACGGAACGCTTAGTCCGCGCAGTTTGTTGATCGTGACCTATGCTCTGTGTGGGGTCGCAAATCTTGCAAGCGTGGGTTTGTTGGTTTCGACCATTGGAACGCTGTGCCCAGAACGGCGGGCGGAAACAGCAGGATTGGGTATGAAAAGCTGGATTGCTGGCAATTTCGCAACTGCAATGACAGGTGCTTGGGTCGGGCTTTTAACGTGGGCATGATAGAGAACGTGAATGTTTGACGCCAAGATCCGCCCGCTGATTGATCCGCCTTTGAACGCACTTGGCCGCGCCATCGCAGGCGCAGGCATCACAGCCAACATGCTCACATTTGCTGGGCTTGCTTTTGGCCTTGGCGGAGCGGTCGCAATTGGATTTGGAGCGATTTGGTTGGGGTTGGCTTTGATCGTTGCGAACCGATTGCTCGATGGGCTTGATGGTGCGGTGGCCCGCCGGCGCGGACCAACCCCGCTTGGAGGATATTTGGACATTGTCGCTGACTTCGCGTTCTATGTCTCAGTCCCTGTCGGCTTCGGGGTGCTTGATCCAGCCAATACCTTGCCCGCGCTTGTCTTGGTCGCGAGCTTTGTCCTGACGGGTGTGAGTTTCCTTGCCTTCGCCGTTATCGCAGCAGAGCGCGGCACTACAACACAAGCGCATGGGAAAAAGAGTTTTTTCTATTCGACTGGACTCGCCGAAGGGACAGAGACCATCGCGGTGTTCATCGCAATGTGCCTATTCCCGCACTACTTTATGTGGATCGCCTATGGCTATGCGGCCTTGTGCGTGCTGACGGTATTTCAACGCAGCGCACTGGCCGCGATGCAATTCAAAGACTAACTTTGTCCGAGCAGCGCTTCGACTTTGCTTCGCAGTTCTTCGATCCGTTTCGCATTCGCGCCGAGGTCTGACTGACCCACACGGCTGACTGAGCGGAAGTCAATTTGATTGTCCCCAATGCGAGCAACGACGTCATCCTTAAAGCCATACCAAAACGTCTCAGCTACACCTTCGACCAGAGCATTTTCTTCATCCTTTCGGATATCACTCAACCCCATCTCTTCCATCGCGGTCGCGACTGCTGCGATAGCGTCTTCGCGGCTTGTGCGACCGGTTGGAAGCGGGGAAAGCTGCGCATATTCCGATGTGATAAATTGTGCATGTGAGCGCCCCTTGTCTGCTTCGGAGATACCAGGATTGTCTTTCCACGGGTCCAACTGGCCAAGCGGTGTCTGATAGTCCGGGAGTGGGTTCGCTTCAGCTTTCTTACGCTCCGCCATCGTCGCTTCTGAGAATTGAGGCGGGTCTGCTGTGTCGGTTGCGACATCGTGGATCGGATTGGCATCGGCTGTGCCTCCAACCGATGCGCCCCATACGACAAAGCCCAGCGGCAGCGCCACTCCAATCGCCGCGATCATGATGGCACGCGTCGCGCGCGGCTTTCGAAAAAGAGCGACAATGAGAGCGAGCAAGGAGATAATCGCGACGATTCCGACAACAAAGATCCCCGCTTGAAGGACAAAAAATCCAAGGCCCACACCATAGCCCCACAGACCAAACTTGGTCCCGAGCGCGCCCACTATGAAATAGAGCGGCAGGAAAATGATGAGCGGAAGAACGAGCTTCGAAGTCCAGGTAAGTGCTTTCATTGTGCCTCCTTAGCCCGGCTGAGCGTGACTGCAAAGCGCGCGGTTGATCCTTATCGTTTCATACTCTTCGCAAGCAGCAGCACTGGCAGTAGCCCGGCGGCGAGAAGAATGAGTGCGGGGATAGAGGCTTCGATCAACCTTTCATCGCTGGCGAGGCGATATGTGCGGGTTGCCAGCGTTTCCAAGTTGAACGGGCGCAAGATCAAGGTGGCGGGCAATTCTCGCAAAGTGTCGATAAAGACCAAGGCCGCCGCTGCCAGCAGACTCGGGCGCAGCAACGGCGCATAGATACGGGTGAGTACGCGCGCTGGCTTTGCGCCCAAAGAGCGGGCAGATGCGTCGAGCGACGGCGGTATCTTCGCAAGGCCGCCGTCGACGCTGTTAAATGCGACGGTCAGAAACCGTACTGAGAGTGCGTAGATCAAAATGATGCTAGTACCGGTGAGCAACAATCCACCGCTCCATCCTAGCGTATCGCGCGCGGCTCTGGTGATTGTGACGTCGAACGCGCCCAAGGGTGCGAGCAATCCTACCGCAAGCAAAGCTCCGGGGAGCGCATAGCCCAAGGTCGCCAAACGGATGGCGGCCTTAGTCATGCGGCTGTTCGCACGGGTCTTTGCAAAGCCCAAAACC
>CAZOLE010000053.1:0-9164 GCA_964580445.1 uncultured Porphyrobacter sp. | reverse complement strand
CGAGGATGGCACGCCCGGTTTCTGTCGAGCCCGTAAAGGCAATCTTGTCGACATTCTTGTGCGCGGCAAGATGCGCGCCCGCTTCTGCGCCAAGGCCGGTCACAAGGTTGATGACCCCTTCGGGCAGACCAGCGTCGCTCATCAATTCGACGAGCCGGATAGCTGTGAGCGAGGTATCTTCTGCGGGTTTGAGAACTATGGTGCATCCCGCCGCGAGGGCAGGAGCAAGCTTCATCGCAGTTAGCACTAGCGGGCTGTTCCATGGGACAATTGCGCCGACTACGCCCACCGCTTCCTTGCGGGTATAGGCGAAGACCTCTTTGCCTTCTGGCTGGTAATTGATCGAAGTTGGTATTGAAGCGCCTTCGATCGCGGGTGCTAAACCTGCATAATAGCGAAACTGTGCAGCTGCGCCGGGAATTTCGGCCCATCGACCAACATAGAGCGCTTTGCCTTGGCCCAGCGTTACGAGTTCCGCGAGTTCATCAATGTTTGTTTCGATTAAGTCAGCAATGCGTTGGAGTATCGCGCTACGCTCCATCGGCGTCATCGAGGACCAAGGGCCAGTTTCGAAAGCTGCTCGGGCCGCCGCTACTGCGTTTTCGATATCAGGCGCGCCGCCTTGTGATACTTTGCTTAACTCTTCACCGGTCGCCGGATCATGCGTGGTGAAGTGATCGCCGCTTACGGCATCGCTCCATGCGCCATTGATGAAAAGTTTGTGTGGACTGCGATCAAGGAAGGCTTGCGCAGCATTTCCGGGTTTAATCGGCTGGACCGAAAGCTCGCTCATAGGTCTTCTCCGTTGCTTTTGTTGATCGACATCCCGGACTGAACGCAAGTTGGTCAGCGACGGTGCCCAAGTACATCATGTTGTTATACTGGTGATGTCCAGCGCTCATGCCTGACCCACCGCGCCCTTCGCGACAAGTTCTGCAGCCGCATCTTCTGTATATCCCAGAGCCGAAAGGATGTTTGGAGCATCTTCGTTTGCGCTAGCGAGGCTGGCGTTCCGGGATAGCAATTGTCCATTCATCTCAATAGGTAAAGTTGGCAACTGTGTTGCTCTGCCGTCGGGTAGGGTAACCTCTTCCAATGCTCCGGATGCGACCAGATGCGGGTCATTGAATAGTTCTTCTGGCTTGCCAATTGGCGCAAACGGAATGCCAGTCCCTTCGACCGTTGCGATGATTTCAGCCTGAGTCATCGTAGCCATCAGGGATTTGATTTGCGGCAGGATTGCATCGCGGGCTGCCACTCGCGCATTGTTTTCACGCCAGGCTTCATTCGCGCCAAGATCATCCAAACCAAATACTTTGCAGAAAGTTTCCCAGAGCGAGTCCGATACGACCCCGATAAAGACGGGTTCGTCCTTCGTCGCAAAGACATCATAGATCGCCCAAGCTGAAATTCGCACAGGCATAGGACTGGCTGGCGCGCCCGTGACAGCCAGTTGTGCCATATGCTGACCCACCAGATAGGCGGTCGTTTCAAACAGCGAAGACTGCACTTTTTGGCCTTTGCCAGTGCGATGGCGTTCCTCTACCGCAGCAAGGATACCGATTACCCCGAACATGCCGCCCGTCACATCAATGACGCTGGCACCTGCGCGCAAGGGTTGGCCCGGCGGGCCAGTCATATAGGCAAGCCCACCCATCATCTGAGCCACCTCATCAAGCGCAGTGCGATCTTCATAAGGGCCGGGCAAAAATCCCTTCTGTGAGCAATAGATCAGGCGGTCATTGCTTTGCGCACAAACATCATAACCAAGACCCAGCCGGTCCATTGCGCCAGGGCGATAATTCTCAATCAGAATGTCGGCTTGTTCGACCAGCTGCTGCGCGACTTTTACGCCGTCTGCGTTTTTGAGATCGAGACAGATGCTCGACTTGTGGCGGTTGTACATCGGGAAGTAACCCGCGCCAGATCCGCGCAAGTTTCGAGTGCGATCGCCACCAATCGGTTCCACCCGCGTGACCTCCGCGCCCAGCGATGCGAGGACCGCACCCACTGTTGGCCCCATGACCATATGCGTGAATTCAACGACTTTTAATCCAGCCAGAGGGGTGGGGTGTGTGTCCTGTCTCACTGCGTCACCTCCCGGTGCGATGCGGGTGCAAAGCCCAGAGGCAAGCCAGCATCAGCGGTAAAGCCATAGAGGGGCTCCCCCGGCAGCGCGTCTGCAAGTATCTCTCGCACCGTGAGGAGCTTGTTCAAGTCAATTCCACAATCCAGGCCCATTGCATCCAGCATGAAGACGAGATCTTCGGTAACAATATTGCCCGAAGCACCCGGCGCAAATGGGCAGCCACCAATGCCGCAAAGCGATGCGTCAAACGTCGTGATGCCGGCTTCAAGACCAGCCAGCGCGTTCGCCAGCCCAAGGCCGCGCGTGTTGTGCAGATGCAAGGAATTGAGTTTGTCATCTCCGACCGCAGCTTTGACCCGCTTGACCAAGTCTCTGACTTGCTGAGGGTTGGCATAGCCGGTCGTGTCGGACAGGCAGACTTCGCGCGCTCCGGCTTTGACCGCTGCTTCGCCAAGTTGGGCAACGCGGTCTGGGGCTATGGGCCCCTCGATGGTGCAGCCAAATGCGGTCGATAATCCAACTTCAAAATAGGGACGCGAACCGTCCGGTTGAGAGCGCACAAGATCAGCAATCGCGGCGATCTCTTCTAGCATTTCAGAATGCGACTTGCGGACGTTCTTTAAGCTGTGCGTTTCGGACATAGAGAAGGGGATGGAAATCTTATCAGCGCCCGCAGCAACCGCATCATGTGCCCCGCGCAGGTTGGGCACGAGCACGGCCAAATCCAATCCCGGAATTGTCTTCGCATAAGCCACCAGCTTGGCAGTATCTGCCATTTGCGGCAGGAGTTTTGCCGGAACGAAGCTACCCACTTCAATCTCCTGCACACCGGCGGCTGCTTCTGCTGCGATCCAAGCCTGCTTCGCTTCGAGCGGCATGATCCGGTCGATGCTTTGCAGCCCATCGCGCGGACCGACTTCACTAATTGTGATGGCGGGTTTCAAGCCATTCCCCTTTCGGCGTCTAGATGATGACGGGCCTTCACAGGTAAATCCATGATCGCTCCGTTTTGTCAGCGGACTGCCACTGCGCAATCGCCTCAGCATGTTGGAGCGTCAATGCGATTGCATCCAAACCGCCGACCAACATGGCTTTGGCCTCTTCATCCAATTCAAAACGCCACACCTCGCCAGCGGCAGACGATACGGTTTGTGCGGGAAGATCGATTGCGATCGGCTTGTCTAAGTAGGTAAGGGTGTCAATCGTCTCAGCATTCAGCCGCACGCAAAGCACGCCATTTCTTGCGCAATTGTTCTCGAATATCGGTGCAAAGCTAGGTGCGATTACCGCGCGAATACCAAATTCGGCGAGTGCCCATACAGCGTGTTCACGGCTTGACCCGCAGCCGAAGTTTTGGCCAGCAAGAATGATTTGAGCATCGGCGAATTCCGGGCGGTTGAGCACAAATTCAGGGTCAACTTCGTACTCGCTACCGGGGATATAGCGCCAGCCTGCGAACAGCCCCTTTTCCAGTCCCGTCTTGCCAGTGCTGCGCATTTCGCGTGAAGGGATGATCTGATCCGTGTCGATATTCGCGATCAGCATCGACGCTGCGATAGAGGTGACTATTGTAAGTGGCTCGGCCATCACACGATCTCCCTGTGATCGGCAATTGCGCCTGCAATCGCGCTCGCGGCGACCACTTCTGGACTCGCAATATGGGTTTTGACGCTAAGCCCTTGGCGGTTGCGAAAATTGCGGTTGGTGGAGCTGACTACGCGCGCTTCCTCGGCGAAACTCTCACCGCCTGCAAAAAAGCACATGGAGCACCCGCTTTCGCGCCATTCAAATCCAGCATTGAGGAAAATACGATCCAACCCTTCAGCTTCCGCCGCGCGTTTGACGGAGCTAGAACCGGGAACGCAGATTGCTTTTAGGCCTTGCGCCACATGCTTGCCTTTCAACACATTTGCGGCGCGTCTCAAGTCACTCAGCCGGGCATTTGTGCAGCTGCCGATAAAGGCGGCATCAATATGTTGGCCGAGCAATGTCTGGCCGCGCGTCAGCCCCATATAATTGAGCATCTGATCACTGGCTGCGTCCGGAACGCTGCCGGTGATTGGAACGCTGGCATCAACGCTGGTTCCCCAACTGATCATCGGGGAGATCTCGCCTGCATCGATACAAATTTCTGCATCAAAGCTGGCATCATCGTCACTGCGCATCGCGCGCCATGCGGTCAACGCTTCGTCCCACGCTTTGCCGGTGGGTGCAAAACGGCGCTGAGCGAGATAGGCGAAAGTCTTCTCATCCGGGGCAACTATCGCGGTCATCGCGCCAAATTCGGTCGCCATGTTGCACAAGGTCATGCGTGCTTCCATGCCAAGCGCTTCAACTGCGCGGCCGCAAAATTCGATCACGGACCCCTTGCCGCCGGAGGCAGAGTGTTCAGCGATCAGAGCGAGGATCATATCCTTCGCGCCAACTCCGGTTCCAAGCTCTCCTTTGAAGGTCACACGCATCGTCTTTGGGCGTGCCACTCTCAGCGCGCCTGTCGCCATCGCATGTTCGACTTCTGAGGAGCCCACGCCCCACGCTAGCGCCCCGAAGGCACCCTGCGTGCATGTGTGGCTATCCGGTGCAATCAGTGTGCAGCCGGGCAGGACAATCCCAAGTTCAGGTGAGATAACATGGGTTATACCCTGGTTGGCATCGTTTACGTCGAACAGGTGAATTCCGGCGTCCAAAGCCGCTTGGCGGGTTTCGGTGATGAAGGCTTGCCCGCCCGGCATCAATGTAGTGTCATCGCGGCCGGGCCGCGTGTCGACAATATGGTCCATTACGCAGAATGTTCGCGAGGGATCGACCGGCTTACGTCCCGATGCGGCTAAGGCGTTGAGTGCCACCGCGCCAGTGCGTTCATGTAAAAAGATCCGGTCGATCGCGATCAAGGCATTGTGACCAGCAAGCGTCACGATCTCATGGCGATCCCAGATCTTCTCAAACATGCTCTTGGACATAGGTTGCCTTCGCAAGATTCATCGGCGAATTTCATGCCCGTCCACGCATATTCCTCGCACAGCGATCAAATGACGTATTGAACCTCTGATTGTCGCGTTCAAAACTCCATTGCCCCTGCACAAATTTGGGAGAAAAGGCATGGCACAAATAGGCACGAAAATGGTCGAAGATAGCAGGACTGCGCGCCAGATTTTTGAAGCACTGATCTCCAATCCGGCGCGTAAAAAATTCGGCTTTGGAGAACGGCTTGCCATCGTCAATGTCGATGTGCAGCAAGCCTATACGCGCACTGACATGTTCAATACCGCGTATGAAACCGATCCGCGCCAGATCGAATACATCAATACAATTTCATCTTTGGCGCGGGCCAAAGGGTTGCCCGTTATCTGGTCTCGGGTAGCCTTTAAGAACGATGCGAGTGATGCAGGCGTTTGGGGCACGCGCACTGACACCGAAGATTCGCTTCAGAACATTCGGTATGGTTCGCCGCGTCACGAGTTTGATCCGCGCTGTGAGATCGGCAGTGATGATCTTTGCTACACGAAGCGTATGCCAAGTGCCTTCTTTGAAACGCAATTGGCAAGCTATCTGACGTGGCACAAAGTCGACACAGTTGTTGTTACAGGCGGCTCTACTTCCGGCTGTGTTCGGGCAACGGCTGTGGATGCTCTCAGCTATGGCTATCGAACCATCGTGCCCATTGAGACTTGCGCGGATAAGCATGAGAGCTATCACTTCGCGAACCTCACCGACCTTCAAATCAAATATGCTGATGTTGAACCGGTGCAGACGGTAATTGATTGGCTGGAGGCGCGCGAATAAGCACTCAAAGGAGTGATCCGCAGCGTTTCGATTACCTGCCATACCGAGGCCGACCCAAGCTGAGTTGATCCAACGGCAGACCAGTTAACGCGCTTCAGCTGTCGCGGATGTCCTTGCTAACGTCTTCTAAGTCAGGTTCATTTTCCTGCATGGCTTCCATGCTTTGTTGAACACCGCGCATTACCCTCGCGATGTATTCGCGGGTCTTGAGCCCGCGTTTGAACGCCGCATCGCGGTCCGGCGTGTAGTTTTCTATGTCTTCGCGGGAAAGCGAGCCTTTTTCGTCGAGTAAGCGTTCGACCGTGTCGAGCCGCTCGCGAACAACCGAAACTTCTGCGACCAACGCCATTAGGATTGACAGCATCCGATCATTTTCGGGCGCATCAAAATAAGCGGGGCGTTTGCCTTTGGCCTTTTTGCCTGAAAGCGAAATCCAGTCGAAATCGTCAGCGCTCATAGCCACTCCATGTAAGAAATGCCTCCATTGATTGACCCTTATTGGGTCAGTTGGAAACCGTTGTCTTTGCTATCGTATGGGAACAGCTGGTTTTTGCCGTTCCGCGCAATTTTCTCGCTGTGCGAATAAAATCGGCAATTTTACGGAGGCGCAATTCGGTACTGGTTAGCTGACTGAAACGCAGTGTCAGGAGCGGCCCATGAAGATTATCGTCTTGTTCAATCTCAAACCGGACGCGGATGAGGCCGCCTATCACGATTGGGCGAAAACGGTCGACCTGCCCGGCGTCAATGCTCTTACTTCAGTTGACCAGTTTGGTGTCTTTAAGACTGCCGGCCTGCTTGGCAGCGATGGCGCGCCAAGCGTTCAATACGTCGAGATCATCGACGTGAACGATATGGAGGCGTTCGGCGCCCAAACCTCAACCGAAGCTTTCCAAAAAGTGGCCGGGGCGTTTGGCGAATTTGCCGACAATCCCGAGTTCATACTGACAGAGGCGCTCTGAACTATGGCGAGATTTGCAGGCAAGACAGTCATCGTAACGGGCTCTGGCCGTCACAAGGGGTTGGGGCAGGGCATTCTCCAGCGTTTTGCGGACGAGGGGGCCAATTGCGTGGTATCCGATATCGGCGCTCCAACAGAGCATATGGGCGCAGACCACATTGGCTCGACCGCGGAGATGGAAGAGGTTGCGCATGAGCTGACAACACGCGGCGGGCAAGCAATGACACTTGCTTGCGATGTCCGCGATGAGCAAAGCTGTCAGGCGATGGTTGATGCCGCCGCAAAGCAATTCGGCAACGTTGATGTGATGATCAACAATGCCGGCATCGGCTACATTATGAAGCCGTTGCTAGAAACCAATGCTGATGAATGGCGTGCAGTGATCGATGTCAATCTGTCCGGGGCATTCCACTGCACTAAGGCTGCAGCGGCCCATATGGTTGAGCGCGGCGGCGGCGGACGAATTATCAACATCGCCAGCCAAGCGGCGAAAAGCGGTTTTCCGCATATGGTGCCCTATTGCAGTTCGAAGCACGGCATGATCGGATTAACGCGCGCATCTGCGGTCGAATTGGCTGCCCAGAAAATCACAGTGAATGCTGTATGTCCCAACCATGTGACCACTGGACTGGGGGAGAAGCAGAACGCGTATTTTGCTGAGTACAAGGGCTTTACCAGTGTCGACCACTATCTCGCTGATATGCGGGCTAGAAATCCTTCGGGTCGCACCGGGTTTCCAGCTGATATAGCGGCGGCTTGCGCTTGGTTGGCAAGTGATGATGCCGCCTACGTCACTGGCGAGGCGATGAATGTGTCTGGTGGTGAGGAAATGCACTAGTAAGACGGTTATAAGCAGCGCGCCGCTAAGTATGATAGGGCTGCCGCAACCACAGCCAAAAGCGGCCCGTCGAAACGATCGGTTGCGGAAGAGCGTAGACGAGGAAATGCATGGCCAATCCGAAATTTGACCGTGGGGTTCCCATCCGATCGATAAGCCGTGGATTGTCTGTAATCCAAGCAATCAATCGCATCGGTCCTATTTCCATGATGGAAATCTCTCGCGCGGCTGAGGTTCCTTATCCAACAGCATGCCGAATTGTGCAGACGTTGATCCATGAAGGAATGATCGAGCGTGAGCCTTCGCGAAAACGCTATCGGGTGACGGCTTTGGTGCAGACATTGTCGACCGGATACCAAGCTGAAGATGCGTTGGTAAGCGTTGCGAGAGGGCATCTGGTCGAACTGACCGAGCAAGTGAATTGGCCGATCAGCCTGGCGACCCGTGTCGGCACCAGCATGATGGTGCGCGATTCAACACATGGACTGACCAGCCTGACATTCACGAATTACTACGCGGGGTACACTTTGCCGATATCCGAATGTGCGTCAGGTAAAGCCTATATCGCACATTGCAGTGATGCCGAACGCGAAGCGATCGCTGAAGGTTGGCGCATGACAGAGAATGACACGTCGCGCGTGGGTTTGGTCATGATCGGCGATGATGCGGTCATCAAGGATATCCGATCCAAGGGGTTTGCTGTTAACAACCGCAACACCTACACCGCGGACGCAGGAAAGACGTCGTCGATTGCAGTGCCGATCATGTCGCAACGTGATAGCGAAGTCGTCGGCACGTTAACGCTCATCTACTTCGCGTCGGCCATGTCGAACGCCGAAGTTGCGGAGAAATATTTGCAGGATTTGCGAGCAACGGCATACCAGATTGCGCGCGACTTATCCGATAAAGGGTAAGCCAATCGAGAAAGCGTTAGGTAAGTCTGGGACGTTTGAACGCCGTTTGGCCTTGGGGTCAGGCAATCGCTTTTTGCTGTTCTAAACTTTCAATCATGGATTGGCGGAGCAGGTAAGTTCTTCGCAAAGTATCGTCGGACCGCTGACGCTGCATTTCGGACTTGCGCAATTGGTGTTCAGAGCTGTCACCCTGAGCCAGATATTCCATATTTCGCATCGTCTGCGCTTGAATGAAGTCATGGGTTGTTTTGTGCCTTTGACGTTCAAACTTGCCAAGCAATGTGTCGGCATCTCCGCCTTTGTATATCTTCTCGAGTTTCTCACACAGATTGATGGCATCGTGAATTCCGCTGTTCATTCCAAAACCGCCAATCGGGTTGTTCAGATGTGCTGCATCGCCAATGATAATCACCCGATCATGAACGAATTTTTTCGCCACTCGCTGATGCACTCGGTAGATCGTTCGATGTTTGGTTTCGACCGCATCGCCATTGCCGATCAGCCGATCAAACACTTCGTTCTTGTAGCCGTCGGATGTCAAAAACTCGTCAGTCTGCTCCTCACCGGCAGGGACCAAGA
>CAZOLE010000052.1:0-9290 GCA_964580445.1 uncultured Porphyrobacter sp. | reverse complement strand
GTTCGCAGGTTCCGCGACTAGTGTCCGGGTAAATTCAACTCCGGTCGCGACCGCGCTGGCGGTTTCCCACGCGGCTTGCGTGCCTTCGGGCGCACCAACAACAAATACGTTTTCAAGTGAAGGGCGCTTTTCCGCCGCGAGCTTTGTGCGGTAAATATCATGCCGCCATGCACGCAAACGCAAGCCCAAAAGTACAGCGGCCGCCTCTTCGCCAGACAGATCGGCGGCGCCAAGGTCGAGCACCATCTCTTTTTCGCCAGAAGTCAGATACTTCGCCGTCAGCGCAGCTCCTGAACGCTCAACATTCAGCTGCCGGTTCTCCGCTTCGACTTCGCCAGCGCCTGCTAACGCAATGCGCCTCAAGGAGCTATCAACCATGGCAAAGCTCTCAAAGACCTGCCCAGTTCGTCCGGTAAACCGCGCCGCATGAGCGCCATCGATAATGGCCGAGTCCAGATCGTCGGAAACATCACCTTGATTAACGATCCGCGCGGAGAGTTGGACCGAACTTGGGGCGTCTTGAGTGAACTGGACTTGCATGCATCCTCCGCAATGTGTTGGGCCAATGGCCGCTTGGGAGGCGATCTGCGTTGCAGAATGTCAACGCTTCGGCGCAGCTTTAGCTGCCAACACCGTGCCCCCGGGGAATGGCGATTGCGATTAGGCGCGAGCGATGCAATAGGCAAGTCATGTCGGGTGGTTCCAACGTGGCGCTGAAAACAGCAGCCGGTCAAGATTTGCAAAATGACTCGCAATCCACCGCGTCGCGCTGGGTGCTTGCGGTAGCGTTGATGACGGGAACGTTGCTGTTTTCGCAGCCCGTTGCCGCGCAAGACGTGTCCCCAACGCCAGAGCAGATTGCGCTCGATGAAATGGCGATGGCTCAAGAAGGGCTTGGGCAACCTCGCGAACTAGGTCCACCGCCCGAACCCATCGCTGTTGACGATATTGATGGCAGCAACACGCCTGCCGAACCTCAACGCATCGAACGGATTGAATTCGAAGCCGATCAGCTCGAATATGAGAATGGAACAGAAACCGTTCGTGCGCGCGGCAATGTTGTTCTTGAGAGTGAAAAGCGCCGCATTCGCGCAGATGAAGTGGTTTGGGATCGCAAGGCCGATAAGATCGTCGCGCGCGGAAACATCACCCTTCGCACTGACGAAGGGTCTGTGCGCGCCACGGATGTCGTGTGGGATCGCGCAACAAAAAAGGTCGAAGCCAGCGGCGCAATTCGCTTGGTCGACGAAAACGGGAATCAGCTTTTTACCGAGCGCGTTGAACTCACTGACGCGTTCGAAGTTGGTGCTATGGAAGACCTGCTGGTCTCGTTGCGTGCTGGCGGCAGAATGGCCGCGCGTACTGGTGAGCGCGCCGATGATGGGACCATTATTCTCACCGATGCTGCCTATACGGCATGCGCCGTATCCGGTGACCCGACCTGCGCAGCCGATCCAAGTTGGCGCATCACAGCCGACCGCGTGCGCTTTAATCCGAAAGAGAACCGGGTCCGCTTTGATGGCGCAGTTGTTGAACTTTTCGGAGCAAGGATACTGCCCTTACCGGGCCTTTCATTGCGTACCGATGGCAAGCCGGAATCCGGTTTTCTCGTGCCAGACATTCGTATCACCAATGTGAACGGTGTTGAGCTTTCCAGCGAGTACTTCTTGCGACTTGGCGAGAATAAGGACCTAACGCTGGGCGCGCGCGTCTATTCGGAAGTCGCACCCTTGATCACCGCGGAATGGCGGCATTTGACTGAAGAAGGCGCCTACCAAGTTAGCGGTTTCGCCACGGTCAGCAGCCGGATTGCCGATTTCACCGGTGTTCCCACCAGTGAAAGCGACCCGCGCGGCTATTTGTTCGCAAACGGGCGCTATCAATTTACACCGGAATGGAGTGTCACCGGTTCGTTGCGTGTCTCAAGCGACCGTACTTTCTTGCGCCGGTACGACATTAGCCGCGATGACCGATTGCGCTCAACTTTCAATATCGAACGGATAGACGACAACTCCTATCTGTCGCTTGCCGGATGGGCCACGCAAACACTCAGGATCAACGCCGATCAAGGGCAGATACCAATTGCGCTGCCCGCATTTGATTACCGTCACATCCTTGAAGAAGATGTGGTTGGCGGAAAAATTGAACTCCAAGCCAACACGCTCGCGCTCTTGCGGACCGATGGACAAGATACGCAACGCGCTTTTGCCGGTGCGAAGTGGGACATCAGTACGCTCACTCCGCTCGGTCAAATTGTAACGCTCACGGGGCTTGTGCGCGGCGACCTTTATCACACACGCGACACGCTTGCGACGCTCACGGAAGTTTATCGCGGCAATGAAGGGTGGACAGCGCGCGGCGTTGCGACGGCCGCTTTGGATGTAGAGTGGCCATTTGTTGGTGAGGCTTTTGGCGGCACCCAAGTTCTGACCCCTCGCGCTCAGCTTGTCGCCAGCCCACCCATCAGCAACCTCGCTGTTCCCAACGAAGATGCTCGCGCCATTGATCTGGAAGATTCCAACCTTTTCGCACTCAATCGCTTCTCAGGCTATGACCGGGTGGAAGATGGCGTCAGGCTGACTTTGGGGCTGGATTGGGACTTAAGGATTCCAAGCTGGCGGATCAGCACCACTGTTGGCCAATCTTTTCGCTTCGATTCCAATCGCGAAATCTTCCCCGACGGCACGGGCCTTTCCGAGCGCGTCTCAGACTTTGTCGGACGAACTGAAGTGCAATACCGCGACTTCATCAGTTTCACGCACCGTTTCCGGCTCGACAAAGACAATCTCGCTGTGCGCCGCAATGAAATTGATGCGACGATCGGTTCGCCTCAGACTTATTTGGAATTGGGATATCTTAGGTTAGACCGTGATATTACCACGGTCGAGGATTTGCAGGACCGTGAAGAAATCCGCGCCGCAGGCCGCGTGGCATTTGCCAAGCATTGGTCAATCTTTGGTTCCGGCGTGTTCAACCTGACCGGCGCGGAAGAAGACCCGACCTTTTCACCGGACGGCTTCGAACCGATCCGGACACGCTTGGGCGTGGCCTATGCCGATGACAGCATAGAGTTTGGCCTAACATGGCGGCGTGATTTCATCACAGCTGGCGATGCGGAGCGTGGCAACACGTTTCAACTGTTCTTTGCTGTGCGCAATCTCGGTTTTCGCTAAGGTTTGAAAACCAAGATCAATTGGCAAGGACAAAGAAAGCCGTTAATGAGCGCTTCGACAGGGGTCGCACAGTTGCTCAGCGGCGGTTAAGCTAAAGCCAAGCTATAAGGCAACCTTGGGGGATGAGCACCCGCGCGAGAAGGGGCCGCGCAACGCTCAGAAATTAAACAGATCGGGATCTAAGAAAGTGAAATTCGCATTGTTTCCATCACTCCGCTCCGCATTCATTTCAGCCGGATTGACCGCTTGCGCGATCGCAACTTTGCCTGCTGCTGCGCAAACAATTGCGCGACCGACATCAGACAATCCATTGGGCATCCCTCAAAACATCACAATCTTTGATGCCGACAACCCGGATCAGCGCGGCGCGACTGCCCTGGTCAATGGCTATGTCATCACCGGAACCGATATCAATCAACGCGTTGCACTTGTGACCTCAGCTTCCCAAGCCGAGGTTTCACCAGAAGAGATGCGCCGATTGCGACTTCAGGTGCTCAGCAACGTCATTGATGAGACGCTTAAAATTCAAGCGGCTGTTGCCCAAGAAATACCAGCTCAACGCGCGCAAGTTGAACAAACCTATGCGCAGTTGGCCGCCCAAAACTTCGGGCAAGAACCACAAAAGATGGACGAATATCTCATCACCATCGGTTCTTCATCCAACGCTCTGAAACGGCAAATCGAAGGCGAATTGGCGTGGGAAAATCTGCTACGCCGAAACATCACTCCATTTGTCAACGTGTCTGATGAAGAGGTTCAAGAGCGCATAAAACGTCTTGAAGAAGATAAAGGCAAAGAAGAGTTTCGGATCGGCGAAATCTACCTTTCCGCGACGAGCGAAAATCGCGAAGCGGTGCTGAACAACGCAGGACAGATTTTGGAGCAATTGCAAGCGGGTGGCAGCTTTGTCGCCTACGCACGCCAATTCTCCGAAGCCTCCACAGCGGTCGTTGGCGGCGATTTGGGCTTTGTGCGGCTTGGGCAACTCCCGCCGCAGCTCTCGCAAGTAGCACAGACCATGCAAACCGGGCAGCTTGCTGGCCCAATTGAGATACCCGGCGGGTATTCGATCCTTTATCTGATCGACAAACGTCAGGTTTTGGTCGCCAATCCGCGCGATGCGTTGTTAAGCTTGAAGCAAATTTCTGTCGCGTTTTCGCCAGACACGGATCAAGCTGTTGCAGAAGCCAAGGTCGTTGAGTTCGGAGAGTTCGTAAAAGGTTTGCGAGGATGCGATGACGCAGAAGGCGCCCGGGAGAAGCTTGGCGCGACCGTGGTAGCCAACCAACAAATTCAAGCACGCCAGCTTCCTGAACAGCTTCAAAACCTCGTTTTGGGTTTACAGGTCGGGCAGAGCACCCCTCCTTTTGGTTCAGTACAAGAAGGTGTGCGTGTGCTGATGCTTTGTGGGCGCGATGATCCAGAGGAAGCAGCAATTCCATCCGTGGATGAAATCCGACGCCAGCTTGAAGAAAAGCAGATCTCACTGCGCGCAACGAGCTATCTGCGTGATCTACGCAACGACGCCTATATTGAATACAACTGAGCGCGAGTGAATTCAGCTCGGCCCTCTGTACCGCTCGCAATCTCGCTGGGCGATCCTGCGGGCATCGGGCCGGAAATAATCGGTGAAAGCTGGGTGCAAGTCTCTGCGAAAGGGCGCAGCGAAGCGAAGCCAACCCCATTCTTTGTGGTCGGCGGCGTCGGGGTGCTGCGCGCCGCGGTCCAAGCGCGCGGTATCCAATGCCCGCTTATCCCGATTGCGCAGGCGCACGAGGCCACAGATGCTTTTCAAGCTGGCCTGCCGGTTCTCGCCGGCCTCGATACGCGCTACACACGGGGCAAGCCAAATGCTGAAGGAGCGCAATTGGCTTTCTCCTCGCTCAAATGGGCAACCGATCTGACGTTAAATGGTGAGGCTGCAGGCCTCGTTACGGCTCCGGTCGAGAAAGCCGGTCTGGTAGCGCAAGGCTTCGACTATCCGGGACAAACCGAGTTTCTGGCTGATGCCTGCGGAAAGCCTGCCCGCGATGCGGTTATGATGCTCGCAGGACCCAGCCTGCGCACGGTCCCCCTAACAGTTCATGTCGCGCTTTCCGAAGTGCCAAAAATGCTCACGCCCGAGCTGATCATTCACAAGACAGTGATCACAATGGCAGGGCTTATCCGCGACTTTGGGATTGAGCGCCCTCGCCTAGCCGTCGCAGCGCTCAATCCGCATGCCAGCGAAGGCGGCCAGTTCGGCGATGAGGAAGAGCGCATTATCACACCTGCTATCGAAGCGATGCGGGCGGAAGGGATGGATGTGATTGGCCCGGTGCCGGCTGACGCGCTGTTTATGCCGCGCATGCGCCAGACCTATGACGCGGCGATCTGTATGTATCACGATCAAGCGCTGATCCCCTTGAAAACGCTCGAAGTCGATGAAGGCGTCAATGTAACGCTTGGCCTGCCGATTATCCGCACCTCGCCCGATCATGGGACCGCGTTCGACATCGCCGGAACAGGCAAAGCCGATCCCGGCGCTATGATCGCCGCCATTACAATGGCGGGAAATATGGCGCGCGCGCGTGGAGCCTGAACTTCCACCCTTACGTGATGTGATCGCCCGGCATGGATTGTCGGCGTCCAAAGCTTTGGGCCAGAACTTCTTGCTCGATGAGAAATTGCTGGCCCGCATCGCTGACCTCCCCGGTGATCTGAAGGGTCAAAATGTTCTCGAAGTCGGCCCCGGCCCCGGCGGTTTGACGCGGGCGTTGCTCCGAGCAGGAGCCAATGTCACCACGATAGAGATGGACAGCCGCTGTTTGCCCGCTTTGGCGGAACTCAGCGATGCGTTTCCCGGTCAGCTAAACGTGATCGAAGGCGATGCGATGAAGCTGGTTCACGGCGAAATCATGAAGAACGAGCCGTTTCATGTCCTCTCCAACCTTCCTTACAATGTCGGTACAGCTCTGTTTGTAAAATGGCTTTCCGGAGAAGAATGGCCGCCGCTTTGGAAGTCGCTCACCCTGATGTTTCAGCGTGAAGTGGCCGACCGCATTGTCTCGAAACCGGGAACACCCGCTTATGGCCGCCTCGCCGTTTTGGCGCAGTGGCGCTCCTCGGCAAGCCTTGCGATGAAGGTGCACCGCAGTGCCTTCACCCCGCCGCCCAAAGTGATGAGCGCCATCGTCCATGTCACGCCCAGCGAAGCGTCCGAAGGCGTATCCGCCCGCACGTTAGAGCGCTTGACCGAAGCCGCCTTTGGCCAACGTCGCAAAATGCTGCGCCAGAGCTTAAAAGGCGTGCCGGGCGCGCTCGATGCCCTCGCCTCTGTCGGCATCGAGGAAACGCGTCGCGCGGAAACCGTCAGCGTGGAGGGGTTTGTCGCTCTCGCTCAATTGTTAAAGTGAAGTCGGCGAGGTCACTCACTCCGCTAGAAAATCGCTAGAGCATCCGAAGACGAGAGATCATTACTCGCTCCGCACGGGTGGTGATCCCCTGGTCCATGACCCTGATCAAGGTTCGGCGAAAACGATCGTCCAATCGCAAGGCTTGGAGCACCGGTCCGCCGCCTGCCAACACTCGCTCTGAATACATCAGCGCAACCTCATCCACATCGCTGGTATAGCCTTCATCCAGCGCCAGAATGATCCGGTGGGCCCGTTCGACATTGATCCCAACCTCACGGTACATCGCTCGCGCAAGACCTTCTTCATCCGTCGACCAAAAATTGGTGAACCGATCAATAAATCCGCTGACTCTGCGGTCTGAAACCCCGGCAAGCTCAACATAGGCTTGATCGGCCAACAATGCTCCAGCTATCCCTCCAACGAAGGCACCAACCGCAACGCCGATGGGACCTAACCAGACTCCGGCGAGCGCTCCGGCGGCAATACTCCCGCCCAAACCGCCCAAAATGCTCGAGGATTCCCGTCCCGTTTGCCAGACAGGGTCGTTAGCGTTGGCAATATTGTAGACCGCAAGACCGATCCCGAGCAGGAATAGAGCACGACCGGCTGCGCCAGCTCTAGCCGCCTGAGCGGTAGCTCGCGCTTGCGGTCTTCCCGCAGCATCAACAATTTCCAGATAGACTGCGGTTTGTTCCGCGTTGTTCAGTCGAGAAAAATTCCGGTTGAATTTTGCCTCAGCGTACTGATTGAGCAAACTCTCCATGGTTCGTCCGGATTTCTTCATACTTTCGGCAATCGCGCGACCCAGCGCCGCATCGCTCGATCGTTGAGTTTCCAAGAGCTTATTACGCATCTGTTGCGCCATGGTGGCTGCTGCTTTCGCACTTATTTCGCCGCTTTGGTAAGCGGCTCTCAGCGATCTGCTCAATTCTTGCGCATGCCGAAGATACTCCGCCCGTACTGCGGACAGCTGGATGAACTGATAGGCGAAACTGACCGCTGTGGCCTCAAGCTCACGAATCGCCGTTTCGACATTCTGATTGCGAGCATTTTCAGTCACTCACCTTCTCCGCGGGAGAGGAACATGTACCGACGTGATAGCAGACCTCCGCTTCGCCAAGCCACTGATGGAAGCAAACCAAGCCCACGGCGCCCTTTCGCTTCGATCCGCAGAGTCCAGATCGCGTCGCCTTCAAACTTAAACCGTAGCCACCGATCTCCTGAATCAATCAGTGCGAACATGCCCGACATATACATCATACCGATATAAATATGGTCGAGTATCCGACCATCGCGTGCCAAAACTAAATGCAGCTGCTCTTCAAAAGGGCAGTCTTCATCGAGAACCAAAAGCGTATCGATTTCAGACACAGCATATTGTTTCAATAAAGACGCAGCTTCGAGCGTAATAGTGTTCCCGACCGATCGCTCTTGTAATGTAATTAGCGGCTCAGGTTCTCTCTGCTGACGAATGCAATCAAAGCGATCAACTGTCTCCACATCCGCCAGACTAGGCGAAGAGCGAGCACGGTCAACAATAAAGCTTCTGGTCAATCCGGCCGAAGACTGGTCAGCCTGCCTTCTTCACCCGCCGCCATTGGTGGAGCAGCGGCTCTGTGTAGCCGCTGGGTTGCTCCATTCCTTTGAAGATCAGATCACGCGCGGCGCTGAATGCAGGGCCTTCTTCGTTCCCGATAAGAGGGACATAGGCCGGGTCACCCGCATTCTGTGCATCAACCTTAGTCGCCATACGCGTGAGGCTTTCCATCACTTGCGCCTCGCTGACAACGTCATGATGGAGCCAATTGGCAAGATGTTGTGAGGAGATACGCAGCGTCGCGCGATCTTCCATCAGGCCCACATCATTGATGTCTGGCACTTTGGAACAACCAACCCCAGCATCGATCCAGCGCACGACATAACCGAGCAGTCCCTGGCAATTGTTGTCGAGCTCATCGCTTAACTCGTCCTCAGGCCAATTGGTATCAGTTGCCAGCGGGATTGATAGAAGCGCGTCCAACCCGGCGGGCTCGACTAGGGTCTTCTGAAGATCGAACACGTCTTCTTGATGGTAATGCAGTGCGTGCAGTGTCGCTGCTGTTGGTGACGGCACCCAAGCGGTGTTCGCGCCGGCGCGCAAATGGCCGATTTTCTCGACCATCATTTGTCCCATGAGATCCGGCGCAGCCCACATGCCTTTGCCAATCTGCGCCTTGCCCGACAGACCATGCTTCAACCCAATGGCGACGTTGCGGGCTTCGTAGGCGCTGAGCCAATCTGAACCCTTCATCGCGCCTTTGCGCATCATCGGGCCAGCTTGCATCGAGGTGTGAATTTCATCGCCGGTGCGATCAAGAAAGCCGGTGTTGATAAACACAATCCGGTCCTTCACCGCGTGAATGCAGGCGCCAAGGTTGGCCGATGTCCGACGCTCTTCATCCATCACACCGACTTTGATTGCGTGGCGTTTAAGGCCGAGCAAATCCTCCACCGCATCGAACAGGTCGTTGGTGAACGCGCATTCCTCTGGCCCATGCATCTTGGGCTTCACGATGTAGATACTTCCGCACTTTGAGTTGCCGAACTTGGCATGTCCTTCGACATCCAAAGCGCTGATCGCGGAGGTGAACACAGCGTCTAGAATTCCTTCGGGGATCTCGCTTCCGTCGGGAAGCAATATCGCCGGATTGGTCATCAAGTGCCCGACATTACGCACAAACAT
>CAZOLE010000051.1:0-9482 GCA_964580445.1 uncultured Porphyrobacter sp. | reverse complement strand
ATCTGTTGGTAATCTGTGCTGAAGCCGGTTTGACAGTCGACGCCGCGTTCAACCGTGTGGCGAAGGAATTGGGCCGTGCCTACCCTGAATTGGGTGATGAGTTCGCGCTAACCGCGATTGAGCTGTCATTCCTGAACGAGCGTCGTCAAGCGTTCAACAACCTCGCATACCGGGTCAATCTTGAAGCGGTCAAAGGCGTGGTGACCACCATGATTCAAACCGAACGTTATGGTACACCGTTGGCCTCCGCTTTGCGGGTGCTCTCTGCTGAATTCCGCAATGAGCGGATGATGCGGGCCGAAGAGAAAGCTGCGCGTTTGCCGGCGATCATGACGGTTCCGTTGATCCTGTTCATTCTGCCGGTGCTGTTCATCGTGATCCTTGGCCCAGCGGCCTGCTCGATCAACGATGCACTCCTATCCGACGACAAATAAGGCGATGGCGCGTCGCCGAGGAAACTCGGCGCGCGCTACCCTTGCTGTTCGGAAAGCTCCGTCACCCTCTCGCGCATTCGTTGAAGCAAGCTACGCAATTGAGCTTGCTCCGCCTTTGAAAACCCGTCGAACAAATCGCGCTCAATAGCTTTGGCCATTGGCATCACTTCAGCGTGGATCGTCCGGCCTTCTTGGGTCAATTCTAGCAAATGCGAACGCCCGTCGCTGGCATTGGGAACGCGAGCAATCAACCCGCGCTCTTCCAAGACCTTGCAAGCACGATTGACCGCTACCTTATCCATCAATGTCGCGTCGGTCAGAACCCGCTGCGTTGAACCGCCAGCATCGCTTTGTTTGTCGCCTAATACTGCGATAACTCGCCATTCCGGGATCTTCAGTCCAAACCTTTTACGATAGCGTTCCGCGATCAACCCGCTCACCGCATTTGACGCGATGGAGAGTTGGTAGGGCAAGAAACCGGCCAGTTGGCTGTCAGACACTATGGAAACTTTCGAAAGAAAAACTCGCCCTAACTTCCCATAATTCTCGCGTTCAACGCAACCCCTTGAAGATCATTCGTAAACACGCTCATCCCACCAAGGATAAAAACCTGGCATGTCTTCGCTAACTTTGCCCGGATATTCAGGGTTGCGCTTCTCAAGGAAGCTGGCGATCCCTTCTTTTGCGTCAGCACCGCGAGAAAGACTGTAAATCGCGCGGCTGTCGATCTTGTGCGCTTCCATTGGGTGGTCAGCGCTCATCAATCGCCACATCATTGCGCGGGTCATCGCGACAGAGATTGCGGATGTGTTTTGCGCGACCTCTAAGGCTATTGACCGAGCTTGATCCATTAGGTCGCCAGCCGCATGGATCGAACGGACGAGGCCGCCGTCTTTGGCTTCCGCAGCGCCGAACACTCGGCCAGAATAACACCATTCCAAAGCTTGCGAGATGCCGACAATCCGAGGGAGAAACCAACTCGACGCCGCTTCAGGAACAATCCCACGGCGGGCAAAAACAAAACCATAGCGCGCTTTGTCACTGGCCAAGCGAATATCCATCGCCAACTGCATTGTCGCACCGACGCCGACAGCCACCCCGTTGCAGGCGCTGATAAGCGGCTTCTTACTTTCAAACAGCCGCAAGGTCAGCAGTCCGCCGCCATCGCGCACGCGCTCATCTGAAAGGTCTTCGACCGCATCGCCGCTTGAAAAAACCTGCCCTCCCCCTTCCGGTGTGAGGTCAGCGCCAGCGCAAAACGCCCGTTCGCCGCTTCCGGTAAAGATCACCGCGCGCACGCTATCATCCGCGTCAATATCATCCATCGCCGCCATGATCTCTTCCCCCATGGTCCGGGTGTAAGCGTTCATTTTTTCCGGGCGGTTGAGCGTGATCGTGGCAACGCCTTCGGATTTATCGACGAGAATTTGTGTGAATTCGCTCATGGAGATCTCCTTACAGGGCCGAACATTGTCCCAGCTTTGGGCTCAACGTCACCCGCGAATATGATAGCTTAGCCCAAGCGCAAAAAAGAACCCCCGCGCGTGAGGCGCGAGGGTCCCAATAAGTCC
Source organism: uncultured Porphyrobacter sp. (assembly GCA_964580445.1). Taxonomy (GTDB): domain Bacteria; phylum Pseudomonadota; class Alphaproteobacteria; order Sphingomonadales; family Sphingomonadaceae; genus Erythrobacter. The sequence goes on along the minus strand of CAZOLE010000051.1, from coordinate 7,477 downwards.
CAAGAAAGCGGAGCGTCAGCGACCAAGGCTCGCATCAACAATGTCGCCGCGTCCCTGTGTGACAAAACGTGCGATAGCGGTCTTGGCGGTAGGAATGCTCATATTCCAAGCTCCCGCCAGTGCTTCGGCATCGTCATAATCATACGGCACTTCGCCCCAACGGCATTTGTTGCCGCGATCCCGTGATTGCTCAAGGTAGTCCGTGACCGTTTCGATCAAGCCATTTTCGATCTTGTTGCCGATAAAGACTTTTCCTTCGTAAGGCGTTTCACCAAAGTTCGCCCCAATCAACTTGGCATCGCAATAGGTAAAGCCAGCTCGGCTGTAGGCGGCCAGAGCCCCGCGTTCACGCACCGCCACTGAATTGGCATTGGCCAACGCACCGGTGACAACGCCGGATTGGCCGCTCGTGTAGAATCCGGCGGCCTTCGTCTTTGCTTGGTGCGGTTCGACGCCCCAATAGTTGCCTAGAGTGACCGCATCGTCATAGGAATGCGGCACATCTTGCCAACGGCAAGTGTTCCCCGCCATGCGGCTTTCATTGAGAATCCACGGGATGTTATTGCCGATGCCATTGTGAATCTTCACCCCAATCAGCAGCTTGCCTTCATAAGGGTCGGTGTTGAAGTATTTGCCGACCAGCTTTGCGTCGCAATAATTGTAGTTGGACTGCGCGTAGAGGCTGAAACGATCGGTTTCCGATATTTGCTGCGCTAACGCAGGCGTCGCTGCAACCATGGTTCCGGCTGATGCGCTGAGCATCAAAGCCGCCATGAGATGTTTGAGCTTCGGCTTTCTTGGCATTATCGTGTCCCCCATTTGGTATTTGCAAACTAATCTTTATGCCGGCTTTTATGAACGGATGATTGCCCGGTTTAGGTCCGGCCGATCCAGTACTCGCTCAAACTTTGAGCCAAGGGCAGGTCGCAAAGCAACTTATCCAGAGTGCTGGGCAAATCCTGACGATCCTCCATGCACCAGCGCAAGATAGCTTCGAACAGCCCCGCACACTTCAGTACATCTTCCGCCTCAGTCATACCCGGCAGAATGCGTATCTCGAGCGTGTCCTTATGCTCTGACTGATTGACCATATTGACGAGGTTGAAGTCGCAATATTTGACGAGCTTTAACCCGATCAGCGTCGCGCGCACTTCATCCCAAGAATACATGGCAAAGTCAGGCTTTGAGACGACCTCCGCAAGTTCCAGTGGCCAGCCACCCAACCGCACGCAGTTGGGATTGGCTCCGACAAGCGCCCGTAGCTCAGCAGAAAATTGCGTCGCAAGGCCAACGAAATTGGCGATGAAAGTGGCGGACCGCAGGGGCTTGGCATCGAAGTGGATATGGGTCGCGCTCTCCTTCGCTAAACCAAACCCCAACGACGCTGCATCATCCAACAGCGCGTCTAAAGTTTCGTGATGGTCGCTTACAATGGGCGCTGTGACGATCTCGCAAGGCCGCTCGCGTTCTCCGGGCAAGGGCGCGCCAATCGCGATGGAGTTACCGCGCCCATCAGACACACGGATCATTCCTTGGGCCAGCGCATCGGCTTTGGTCCCGAACAATTCAGCTAACGGATCCAAAACCTCTTCTAGCGGGGCACTTGCGTCGCAGTGACGCTCAACAAGGCGTAAGAAACGTGCATCATCGCTGACCACCCGATACCAACCGGATTTTGGTTTGGCTTGCCGATCAAAATCGGCTTGCAGCGTCAAATCGTCGACAAAGTTCGCGACCCATTGGCCGTTCGCGTCGTCGACGCGCAGACCCGGAGTGAGGTTTTCAAATACATCCTGCCCCGGAACCTTTGACGGTTCGGATTCGGGATGGAATATCTTTGTGACCCTGCCCCCGACCCGGTCAGAAACACGCTGCGCCAAATCGAGCCGCGAAACACCAATTGGCGCAGCGAGTTCAATTTCGAAGCCGACTTTCCAATTCAACGAAACTGGGGGAGCCGGCTTCGATGCCATTTGCGCTTACCTTGGCGCCATCCGGATTGCGCCGTCGAGACGCACGTCTTCGCCGTTGAAATAGCCGGTTTCGATCATCGTCATCGCAAGCTTTGCATATTCATCAGGAAGTCCAAGGCGTTTCGGGAACGGTACGCTAGCCGCCAACGCATCTTTCACTTGCGGCGGCGCCGCATTCATCAAAGGCGTTTCGAAAATTCCCGGCAGAATTGTGTTCACTCGGATGCCCTCACGCATAAGATCGCGAGCGATTGGCAAAGTCATGCCCACAACGCCGCCTTTAGATGCGGAGTACGCTGCTTGTCCCATTTGACCGTCTTCTGCGGCGACTGAAGCAGTGTTGACCATCGCGCCGCGCGCACCATCATCATTGATCGGATCAAGTGTCATCATACCCGCCGCAGATTTCGCGATACAACGGAAGGTGCCGATCAGGTTCACTTGAATAACAAAGTCGAACGCGCTGATCGGGAAGTGTTTGATTTCCCCCGACTGCTTGTCGCGGCTTGCGGTCTTGATCGCGTTGCCAATGCCTGCGCAATTGACCAAAATTCGCTCTTGCCCATGGGCTTCGCGTGCTTTGGCAAAACCAGCATCCACGTCTTCATCGCTGGTTACGTTGACCTTACAAAAGATGCCGCCAATCTCAGCGGCCATCGCTTCGCCCTTCTCTTCGTTCATATCGAAGATCGCCACTTTTGCGCCTTTGGCCGCAAGAGCTCGCGCGGTCGCTGCGCCAAGACCTGATGCGCCACCGGTCACAACGGCAGGGGTGTTTGCACTGACTTCCATTTAGATTTTCCTCTCAGATTGGGATGTTTTAGACCGACTCAACGATCGTGACATTGGCGACGCCGCCGCCTTCGCACATCGTTTGCAATCCGTATTTCTTGTCGTGGCGCTTCAATGCGTGAACCAAGGTCGCCATGAGCTTTGTACCCGATGCGCCTAGTGGGTGGCCCAGAGCAATAGCCCCGCCATGCACGTTGAGCTTTTCCGGGTCCGCACCAGTATGCTTAAGCCAAGCCATTGGCACAGGAGCAAAGGCTTCGTTCACTTCATAAAGGTCGATGTCCGACATTTTCAGACCTGCTCGCTCCAAGGCTTTGTCAGTGGCGAACAAGGGCTCTTCCAACATGATAACAGGATCGCCAGCGGTCACGGTTAGGTTGTGAATACGCGCAAGTGGAGTGAGGCCATGGGCTTTCAGCGCCTTTTCGCTAACGACCAAGACAGCGGACGAGCCATCGCAAATCTGACTTGCAGAGGCAGCAGTGATACGGCCTTCTGGCGAAATCAGTTTAACCCCGGCAATCCCTTCGAGAGTCGCATCAAAGCGGATACCCTCATCGACAGTGTGCGTATCGTCGCCTTCGGGCGTTTCGACTTCGATCGGAACAATCTCATTTTCAAAGGCGCCCGCTTTAGTCGCTGCAATCGCTTTTTCGTGGCTTGAAAGCGCAAACTGGTCGATCTCGTCTTTTGAAAAATCATGCTTTTGCGCGATCATCTCTGCGCCCATGAACTGGCTGAACTGCACACCGGGATACTTCGCTTGGAGATCGGGTGACATAGGTTGGCCCATGCCCTCTTTCATATGCAGGGTTATGTTCGAACCCATGGGCACACGTGTCATGCTTTCAACGCCGCTGGCGATTACCACATCCTGCGTTCCGCTCAGCACAGCTTGCGCAGCAAACTGGATAGCCTGTTGCGAAGAACCACATTGCCGATCAATCGTAACAGCTGGTGTGCTTTCTGGCAGTTTTGAAGAAAGTACACCCATCCGTCCAACTTGCATGGCTTGCTCGCCCGCTTGGCTGACGCAGCCAGTGATGACATCTTCAACCGCGCTCGGATCAATCCCGCTTCGGTCAACAATCGCATCGAGGCTTTTCGCCAGCAAATCAACGGGGTGCACGCCTGCGAGGCGTCCTCCACGACGACCTCCAGCGGTGCGAACGGCTTCGACGATATAAGCTGTGGTCATTGGAGGTTCCTCTTCGTGTAACGCGTTTCAATTTGCGACTGGATTATGGGAGCCTGCACGGCAAATCAAGGCGTCAAAAATGGGAGGGTATGCTTCGAACTTCGCTTGCCTTGAACCTTTACGGGTCGCTATCGCAGTTCATAGGAATTTTGCAGCATGAAAAAGCTCTTCGAACTCAACCCGGCGCTTGACCGCACGGCTCTGTCTCAGCGCTTTGCTGAGACAGGACGAGTGCAAATTCGCAATGTCTTGACGTCTGAGACTGCGCGCGAAATTCTCACCGTACTGACCAAAGGCACTCCATGGGGCATGGCGGTGGGCGCAGGTGAAGCAAAGCCACAAAGCTTCCGGATGCAAGAGGTGCAAACGCCAGCGGGTCAGCAAAAGGTCAACGCCGCAGCGAAAACGGCGCAAGAGCATACGGCGCGCGGCGAGTATGGCTTTCGCTTTGCGCACTATCCGATCCTAACCGCTGTGCAAGAAGGCTGGGATCCCGGCGGTGCGCATGAAGTGTTGCTCGAACATCTGAACGCGCCAGAGTTTCTGAACCTTGCGCGCGATGTAACCGGGATCACGAACCTCATTAAGGCTGACGGCCAAGCAACGCTGTTTGCCGCCAACCATTACCTCGGCCGCCACATAGACAGTCATGTCGCCGAAGGCTGGGAAGTCGCCTATGTGCTCAATTTTGCACGCGAAGACTGGCACCCTGATTGGGGTGGCTATTTGCTGTTCCTCGACGAAGACGGCGATGTGGTCGAAGGGTTTCGCCCCCGCTTCAACGCTTTAAATCTGTTCAAAGTCCCGCAGAGCCACGCGGTCAGCTATGTTCCTCCCTTCGCACCGGTTGGGCGGCTTGCCGTGACAGGGTGGCTGCGCACCCAATGACGGCTGCAAGTGGATCTGCACCCGATGCGCTGTTGCGTGCGGGCAAGGCAATGCAATCCGGCGACATCGCAGGAGCAAAAGCGATCACCGACGCCGCGCGCAAAGATCATCCACATGATGCGCGATTGGCCGACGCAGCGGGCGATCTCGCGCTTAAGGCTGGCGACCCTCAAGCCGCGGCAGGCCATTTCGCAGCGGCGAGCAAAACTGATCCGAGTAATATCGACTTTGCCTTGAACCACGCGATCGCGCTGCAACGATCGGAACGCCACAATGATGCCATCGCAGCCCTGACCCCACATGAAAAGGCTGGGCGAGGCACTGCGCGATATGGCAGCGTGCGGGCTTTGTCAGAGCGCAGTTTGGGGCGACCTGCAAAAGCTGCACAATGGTATGATGCTGCACTCGCATTGGAACCGCGCCACCCACGCGCGTTGCATGGCCGTGCGCGCGTCGCGTTGGAATGCGGTGACGCCGATCCGGTTGCATGGTTTGACAGAGCTTTGTCGGTGAACTCAGGCGATGCCGACCTTTGGCTCGGCAAAGCACAAGCGTTGGATGTGATGGGTGACACAAGTGGCGCGCGCACCATCGCCGAGCAAATTTGTGCGCAGGCTCCAGGTTTTGTCGCTGCGCTCAACTTTCTGAGCGGGTTGAAGCTCGCGGCTGGAGAAACAGATTTCACCGCGCCCTTCGCTCAGGCCGCTGTCAAAATCCCGCAAGATCCCAATATTCCTGCGTCGCATTCGGAAACCTTGGCGGGGTTGGATTATGCGAAAGAGGCAGCTGCGGTCGCCGCCGACGCGCGCAAGCGGTTCCCTAATGAGCCGCATTTCACGCTGCTCGAAGCGGTTCATGCAGGCTCTGCTGGAGAATGGGACCGCGCGGATGCACTGTGGGCCAAGCTTCCCACACAAACACCGATGCGTTCGCTCCATGAAGCCCGTCACAGGATCAGAGCCAAGGATACGGGTGCGGCGCTAACTTTGCTCGACCTAGTGCTCAACGACAATCCATGGGACATTTCCGCTTGGGCGTTGCGCGGAATTGCTTGGCGCTTGGCAGATGATGAACGGAGCGAGTGGCTGCATGAGCAAGCGGGTCTTGTCCAATTGCGCCCACTTGCTGGACGTGATGGGTTGATCGATGATGCGATTGCAGAGCTTCGCAACCTGCATGAAGGATCGGCTATGCCTTTGGGGCAAAGCTTGCGTGGCGGCACACAAACGCGGGGAATCCTGTTCCATCGGATAGATCCTTTGCTTGCCGAACTGCAAAGTGCCATCCTCGCAACCCTCAAAGAATATCGCGCCGAATTGCCCGATTTGGACGACAGCCATCCCCTGCTGCGCCATCGCGAAATTCCGTGGGAATTGGCCGGGTCTTGGTCTGTTCGACTGACCGGCGGCGGCGACTACCACACATCGCATATCCACCCGCAAGGTATCATTTCATCGGCACTCTATCTGGTTGTGCCGCAAGGCGCGCATGGCGATGATCAACAAGGATGGCTCGAAGTGGGTCGGCCACCGCCTGACTTGGGATTGGACTTGCCGCCGATCCGCGCGATTGAACCACAATCCGGAAACTTGGCGTTGTTCCCTTCCACGCTTTACCACGGCACAACAGCCTTTGGCGCAGATGAACGCATGACTGTGGCATTTGACGTTGTAACCGGGCAATAGGTTGGCATGAACGCTGCTCAATCTCCTTCCGCCACCAACGATCCATGGGGCGATTTCTGGTCTCAGACGGCCCAAGGAGAACGCACCGTGCATGGTGGCGGATGTTTGCCTCAGCGCTGGGCAGCAATTGAAAATGCACAATCGAGTGCATGGCAGGGCTTTATCGAAGATCTGCCAGCAAGCGCCAAAGTGCTTGATCTGGCGACTGGTGATGGTTGCGTACTGCGTTGGATGCATGAGGCCCGCCCAGACTTAGAACTGAACGGCATTGACCTCGCACCTGAACTCCCAACGCCCCCGCCACAAATGCAAATCTTGGCCGGGGTCGCGATGGAAGAGGTTCCCTACGAGGACAATTCATTCGCAGCGGTGGTCAGCCAGTTCGGATTTGAATATGGCGATGTCACCGCAATTGCTGCCGAGATTGCTCGCCTGTTAGACGATAAGGGCAAAGTAGGACTGATGGTGCATCGCGGCGATGGCCCAATCCTTGAACACAATCGGCAGCGACAAAGCGAAATCAATTGGGCTTTGCGTGAAAAGAATGTGCTGCAAACCGTCGCAAGCGCACTTACCGCTCCGAACGGAGGAAATGCAGTGGCCGCACAAGTTGCCGCAGCCCTTGCGATGCTAGGTCAAAAAACTTTTGGCGAAAGCTCGCCAGCATGGGAAATTCCTGAGGCGATGCGGCGGTCCATCCTGATGGGCGAAAAGGCGGGCAGACAATCCATTCTGGATGCTTTTACCGTGATCGAACGCCATGCAGTGAACGAAGTTGGACGGATCGACTCGCTGGCAAAAGCCTGCGCTACTGCCGATGCCCGCGATGTCATTGTAGATGCATTTTCGAACCACAATCTCAGCCTGAAGGGTACGAACCAAGTGTGCGAACCGTCTGGCCGCGCTTTGGCTGATTTTCTTATATTCTCCTAATATATTTC
>CAZOLE010000050.1:0-9535 GCA_964580445.1 uncultured Porphyrobacter sp. | reverse complement strand
GGTAGGAAGCGGGCGATCCCGCGTCCCAGCTTCATCAACCGCACCAATGTTGGCTTGGGTAGATTGCGTACATCGGCGTACCAACCCGTCAGCGTGCCGATAAAATCGTGCATCCGGCCAATGCGCTCACGCACATGTTTGGGCACGTCTTCGCGGCCATTCACACTCTCGGCTAGCTCGCCCAGAAACTGGATGGTCGGGTCAAATTCACGGCGCTTGCGTTCCGCCGCGAGCTTCATCAGCATGTCCCACAGGTCAGTCTCTGCAACGAAATGATCGCGCCGATCCGCCTCGACATGGACTCGCCGGACGATCTGATAGCTTTGCAGCTCTTTGAGGCCGCTTGAGACATTGGAGCGCGCCAAACCCAGCGCGTCGCAGATTTCCTCTGCGTGGAGCGGGCGCTCGCTGAGATAGAGCAGAGCGTGCACCTGCGCGACGGAACGGTTGACGCCCCACTCGGTGCCCATCTCACCCCAATGCAGGATGAAGGCACGCGCTTCAGGAATGTCGAGCAACTTGCTCACGACTCGCTAGCTCCTTTGTTGATTTCTGTAATTACAGAAATAAGAGTATCGTGCAAGCGTTTTCGAGTTCGCGGGTGGAGCTACCCTAACGCCGCCTCATAGCGCGCTGTGGTTTTGGCCGCGATCTCGTCTGCGGTTATACCCGGGGCCAATTCGATAAGCCGAAACGGGGAATCGTGATCGGCCCGGTGAAAGACACCCAGATTGGTAATGATCATATCGACCACATTGGTGCCGGTTAGCGGCAAGGTGCATTCCGGGATCAGCTTTGCATCACCGGCCTTGCTGGTATGGTCCATCACCACGATGATTTTCTTGACGCCCGCGACCAGATCCATAGCGCCGCCCATGCCCTTGATCATTTTGCCCGGGATCATCCAGTTGGCTATGTCGCCGTTCTCGGCCACTTCCATTGCGCCCAAAACAGTGAGATCGATATGCCCGCCCCGGATCATCGAAAAGCTGGTGGCGCTGTCGAAATAGGCGCTGTGTGGCAGTTCACTGATCGTCTGCTTGCCCGCATTGATTAGGTCGGGATCAACTTCGTCATCATAGGGGAAGGGACCAATGCCCAACATCCCATTCTCGCTTTGCAACGTGACTTGTATGCCCTCTGGAATGTGATTGGCCACCAGCGTCGGAATGCCGATGCCTAGGTTGACGTAATAGCCATCCTTAAGCTCTTGAGCGGCGCGCGCAGCCATTTGGTCGCGGGTCCAACCGGTGGCATCAGTCATTCATTCGATCCTTCTTGAAGAGGTTTTGGTTTCGCGGAAGCGCAGAACCAGATATTCGGATTCGCCAAAGTCATTGCTCCCCCTCGGCAAAAATTTGAGGCACCAAAAACCAACCCTTCCCGATCAAGGCCTCCAATGATCCCGCGGCTTCGGGGTGTCGCAAATACTCGTAAAGTTCATCAAAGTCTTCGCGCACATCGCCGGCGATGGCGATGACACACGCAGAGCTGGCGAGGTCTTTGCGCCGTGTCTGTTTCCGGTCTCCGGGATAGCGCATCAGGATCAGTTGGTCCTTACCTGCTGGATCAAGTCCGGATTGCTTGAGCGTCACGCGAATATCGCCTGCGAACCAAACCGATGCGCGCGAAATCCATGCAATTGCGACGCCTTTGTCTCTCAGCTCCGCCAGGCCGGTCGACAAGGAGGCAGGTGCTTTTGCATCCTCGTTCGGAACAAATTCAGCGTCCTTGGGATCCAGATCAATCAGAACCATCGCTGAGCGTGCCACGCACTCAGCGCGCTTGCCATCGAGTGCGGACGGCTTTTCGAGGTAGGCGGAGAATTTGGGGGAACCAGGGGTGATTGGCGCGGCTTGATCGCTGGCATAGCGGATCAAACCCTCGAACGCGCCATTGTCGGTTTCGGGTGACGGTGATTGACCGGGCGCAGGCAAGGGCCCGCGAATGACAGTCACATCGCTGGCGTCATCTATACCGAGTAAGTCATCAGTTGGCTGCGTCCCCAGTCTCGACGTCGGAACTGCTTCCGCTGGGCTTGGGGCGACTTCTGCAACTTCCGCGACGCTTTCTTGCTCAACCTGAGTCGGAACCACGTCGCTGGCGACTTCTACTTCGGGTTCGCTGGAAGCATTTGATTCACCGCGCAATTCCTCGCGGCCAATCGCGGCGCCCGCCAATGCTGGCAATGCCACAGCGATACAGCCGTTTAGGCCGAGCGCGCACAACGCAGCAGCGCCAATCTTCAAAAGCGCCGGTTTATTCACGCGGCCTCGCGTTCGCGCGTTGTGCGAAACTCGATCTTCTTATCGTATGGCGCGCCGAGCACCATCCGGTTCACGAAGACGCCTGGCAAATGGATCGCGTCGGGATCGAGCGATCCTGCTGGCACGATCTCTTCAACTTCAACGATGCAGGTCTTTCCGCAGGTTGCGGCGGGTTGGTTGAAGTTGCACGCAGTTTTTCGGAAGACGAGATTTCCGGTCTCATCAGCCTTCCATGCCTTCACGATTGAGATATCTGCAAAGATTCCGTGTTCAAGGATGTAGGTTTCGCCGTCGAAGTCCTTGTGCTCTTTGCCTTCGGCAACTTGCGTGCCCACACCGGTCTTAGTGTAGAAGCCGGGAATGCCCGCACCTCCTGCGCGCATGCGTTCGGCAAGGGTGCCTTGGGGGCAAAACTCAACTTCCAATTCGCCAGCGAGAAACTGTCGCTCAAATTCCTTGTTCTCTCCGACATAGGAGCTGATCATTTTCGCGACTTGCCGCGTGCGCAACAATTTGCCGATACCTTCATTGTCGATACCGGCATTGTTGCTCGCAAATGTCAGGCCTTTTACACCGCTGTCACGAATGGCGTCTAATAGCCGTTCAGGGATGCCGCAAAGGCCAAACCCGCCCGACGCTATCAGCAGGTCATCTGCAATGACGCCTTCCAAGGCGGAGGTTGCGTCAGGAAAGAGCTTTTGCATTGATAGGCTCCAAAATGGATCTGGCATGAATGTCCGCGCGAGCGCGTAAGAAGCAAATAGTGGGTTGCGCCGCGCGAGTCACGAGTTTGATCGCAAGGTCCGGACTGCGGACAAATTATTGCACCGCAGCATATGGCAAGGCCAGTTTGCTTAAATTACGGGCATGTGGTCGAGTGTGATGCAGATATCGAACAAAAATACGCACCTCTAAGCCGTAATTGTGGCATCAAGTTGCATAATTATCAACTCAGGGTGAACCTTTCGCACTTGCACAATTTTGAGTCCGGGTAGATATGTCCTGCATGCCTTTCAGGCATCCTCTCCCAAACTTTCTAGCCCGGCTTTCGAGCCGGGCTTTTTTCTGCCTATCGCATAGAGGTCAGTAGTGCCTTTCGTTGCCTGCTCGGCGTTCAGTGTCCGGTAGATTGCTCCCCTTTTGCTGATACTTCGTCTCGCGGACTTGAATTTGCATTCATGGCCGTGTCTCCCTAGCTAACGAGACAATCCGCTCACACGATTCAGTTTCAATCCAAAGGAATAGCCATGGCCGAAGCCGACGCTCCCGCAAACCGATCAGCGCGCTTGCAAGTTGCGGCTGCAAGGCAAGAGGAATCGGGCCAAGGCATAGCGCGTATGCCGCGCACGGCGTTTCAGACTCTTGGCATCACGGAAGGCGATGTGGTCGAAATCACCGGCAAGCGCGCAACGGCGGCGATTGCGATGGCTGCATATAAAGAGGACGATTCGCTCGATGTTGTGCGGCTGGATGGTTTGCAACGCGGCAATGCCGAAGCGGCCTCGGGCGAGCATGTAGAGATCAAATCTGCCGAATCGCGCCCGGCGACGCGTGTAATCTTTGCTCCAGCACAACGGGACATGCGACTACAAGGTCCAACACAAGCGCTCAAACGCAACTTCTTTCGCAGACCGCTTGTCGCCGGTGACCTTGTCGCGACCACGGGACAGCAGCCTGTTCAGAACATGCCGAGCGATGTGCGCCAACTTTTGCGCGCGCCCGCTTATGCGCTTACGCAGATTCGACTGACTGTTGCCTCGACCGCACCCAAGGGCATCGTCCATATTGATGAGAACACTGAGGTTGAGTTGCGCTCTGACTTCGAAGAGCCTCGCGATCCGCGTGGCGGGGTCAATTACGATGATGTTGGCGGAATGCAGGACACGATTCAGGCTCTGCGCGAAATGGTCGAGCTGCCGTTGCGCTATCCTGAGCTGTTCACCCGATTGGGTGTTGATCCGCCAAAGGGCGTGCTGCTTCATGGCCCTCCCGGCACCGGCAAGACCCGACTTGCGCAAGCAGTCGCGAATGAAAGCGATGCCGAATTCTTCACCATCAATGGCCCTGAAATTATGGGTTCTGGCTATGGCGAAAGCGAAAAACGCTTACGCGAAGTGTTTGAAGAGGCCACGCGGTCCGCGCCGGCTATTGTCTTTATCGATGAAATCGATTCCATCGCGCCCAAACGCACGCAAGTGCCTGGCGAGGCTGAAAAACGGCTTGTCGCGCAGCTCCTGACGTTGATGGATGGGATTGAGTCGCGGACCAATCTAGTGGTGATCGCGGCTACCAACCGTCCCGATGCGATTGACGAAGCTTTGCGGCGTCCGGGCCGCTTTGATCGTGAAATTGTTATCGGAGTGCCCGATCAAAGCGGTCGTCGTGAGATCCTTGCGATCCACACGCGGGGGATGCCGTTAGAAGAGACCGTTGATTTGGACGAGCTTGCCCGCGTCACCCATGGGTTTGTCGGCGCGGATATTGCTGCGCTGGGGCGCGAAGCCGCGATTGACGCGGTGCGTCGTATTATGCCGCGGCTTGATCTTGATGAACGCACAATTCCGGAAGATGTGTTGGATGATCTTTGCGTGATGCGCGATGATTTCATGTCCGCGCTAAAACGTATCCAACCCTCCGCTATGCGCGAAGTGATGGTGCAAATGCCAAAGGTTGGCTGGGCCGATATTGGCGGCGTGGGTGATGCGATTGAAAAGCTGAAAGAAGGTATCGAGCTACCGCTCAAGAATAGCGAAGGCTTTCGCCGCCTGGGTATCCGCCCGGCAAAGGGCTTCTTGCTCTATGGCCCTCCTGGCACGGGCAAAACCTTGCTTGCCAAGGCGGTGGCAAAAGAGGCCGAAGCCAATTTCATTTCGATGAAAAGTTCTGATCTGCTGTCCAAATGGTATGGAGAAAGCGAGCAGCAAATCGCTCGACTTTTCCAACGTGCACGCGCGGTTGCTCCGTGCGTGATCTTTATTGATGAGATCGACAGCCTAGTCCCGGCGCGCGGGTCTGGCCAAGGTGAACCACAAGTCACGGGCCGCGTGGTCAACACGATCCTTGCAGAGATGGATGGGCTGGAAGAGCTACAATCGGTAATCGTTGTTGGTGCGACGAACCGTCCGACGCTTGTTGATCCTGCTTTGTTGAGGCCCGGCCGCTTTGACGAGCTGGTCTATGTTGGCACGCCGGATATCGAAGGTCGCGTTCACATTCTTGGCATCCACACCAAGGACATGCCGCTCGCCGATGATGTCGATCTGGGTGCAGTCGCTGCGAAGACCGAACGCTTCACTGGCGCGGATTTGGAAGATGTGGTTCGTCGTGCAGGCCTAGGCGCTTTGCGGCGCATGGGCGGCGATGTGACCGAGGTTGCGATGGTAGATTTCGCCGAAGCGTTGAAAGACAGCCGGGCGACCGTCACTTCCAAGATGGAGTCCGAATATCGCAAGATGCGCGGCGAGCTTAAGAAGCGGGCGGCGCAAGCCAATCCTATCGGGTTCTTCGAGCCGGGTGATCTGGAACCGACCCGTGAGAAGAAACACGATTAGGTGATGTTGGAGGGTACCGGTGGTTCGACGCAATAACTCCTAGTGGGCTGCGTCCCAACTTGCACCGGTGCCGATATCAATCGCCAGAGGCACGTCGAGGGTCACTGCTGGCAGTGCCGCCTCGGCCATGACGCGCTCTATGATGGGTGAAGCGGCGGCAACGTCGCCTTCGGGCAATTCAAAGACCAACTCATCATGCACTTGTAGCAGCATCCGCACGTCCTTTAGTCCCGCATCGCGCAGCGCAGGCAGCATTCGCACCATGGCGCGTTTGATGATATCCGCGCTCGTCCCTTGGATCGGTGCATTAATTGCAGCGCGCTCTGAACCTTGGCGCTCTGCCTGGTTCTTGGACTTGATGCGGGGAAACCATGTCTTGCGGCCAAAGAGCGTCTCGGAATAACCGCGCTCGCCCACGCTTTCGAGCGTCTCAGCAATATAGCGCTGGATACCGGGAAAGCGTTGGAAATAGGTGTCAATCATAGCCTGCGCTTCATCGGGCTCCACTTCGAGGCGTCCGGCCAATCCCCAGCGCGAAATGCCATAGAGGATCGCGAAGTTGATCGTTTTTGCGCGGGCGCGGGTATCGCGAGTAACTTCGCCAAACATCTCGGTTGCGGTGCGCGCGTGGATGTCTTCGCCGTTAGCAAAGGCGTCCTTCAGGGAGTCGACTCCAGCCATATGCGCTGCCAGCCGGAGCTCGATTTGCGAATAGTCCGCCGCCAGCAAAGTGTTGCCCGGCTCGGGCACGAAAGCCTCGCGGATTTGCCGCCCGATGGCGGTGCGGATCGGGATGTTTTGTAGGTTCGGATCGGTCGAAGAGAGCCGCCCGGTTTGCGCGCCCACAAGCGAATAGCTGGTGTGCACACGGCCAGTCTGCGGGTTGATTTGTGCTTGCAACGCGTCGGTGTAGGTTGATTTGAGCTTCGACAAGTGCCGCCATTCGAGCACCTTCTTCGATATGCCAGCCGCTTGCGGATCAGCGCTCAGTTTCTCTAAAGTTGATTGGTCGGTGGAATAGGCGCCGCTTTTGCCTTTTCTCCCGCCTTTGAAGCCCATTTGGTCGAAGAGGATTTCGCCCAACTGCTTGGGCGAACCGACGGAAAACTCCTGTCCAGCGAGGCCATGAATTTCGGTTTCGAGCCGTGCGGTTTCGTTTGCAAATTCTTCTGATAGCTTTGCCAGCCGTGCTCGGTCGACCTTAATGCCTTCGCGTTCCATCCCTGCGACCACCGGGATCAATGGGCGATCCACCCGCTCGTAAACACCGGTCCCGCCTTCTTGCGAAAGGCGCGGTTTCAGCAGTTTGTGGAGCCGCCAAGTGACATCGGCATCTTCAGCTGCGTATTCTGTGGCGCGATCCAAAGGCACTTCGCCAAAGGGGATGGCTTTCTTGCCGGTGCCGCAAACCTCTTTGAACGACAGTGGTGTATGGCCAAGATGACGTTCGGATAATTCGTCCATCCCATGGCCTCCACCCATCCCTTCGCCGCGTCCGGCATCCAGATCGAAGCTCAGTACCATCGTGTCTTCGATAGGAGAAATACCAAGTGCGCAGCGCGCCAGCACGTTCAGATCATATTTGCCGTTCTGGAAGATTTTGAGGACTGAATCGTCCTCCAACATCGGTTTGAGCGCTGCGAGTGCATCCGCCATCGGAATTTGATCGGGTGTTTCGGCAAGCAGGTCGGTCCCGCCATGAGCAAGCGGGATATAGCACGCATTGTTTGGCCCGAGAGCCAAGCTCACCCCGACCAGATCAGCCTGCATGGCATCAAGTGAAGAAGTTTCGGTATCAACCGCCACAAGCCGTGCCGCTGTTGCCCTTGCGACCCAATCTTGAAGTCGATCCAACGATTGCACTGTCTCATAGGCGCTCCGGTCAACCGCCGGCATGTCTGGCAGTGGCTGTCGGTTGCCTTCGTCATCGCCGTTATCGCCGGCTTTATCGGCCTTGGCCGGGTTGAGGTTTGTGGCGCGTTCTGGGCTACCCCTTCCCGCACCCAGCCGTTTCAAAAGCGACGTGAAGCCGTGCTTTTCAAGGAACGCGGCGAGTGGTTCCTCGGGCGTTTTGGCCAGCGACATGTCTTCGAGCGCGACAGGGAGGTCGCAATCTTCTTTTAGCGCAACGAGCACGCGACTCATCTCGGCATCTTCGCGGCCTTCGAGCAGCCGCTCTTTGAGCTTCGATTTCTTCATCTCCGGCGCATAATCAAGCGCGGCGGTTAGAGAACCATGTTCCGCGATTAGCTTGCTCGCGGTCTTTGGTCCAACGCCGTAAATACCTGGAATATTATCGACGCTGTCTCCCATTAGCGCCAGCACATCGCCGACCAGATCCGGCGTGACGCCGAATTTCTCGATGACCTCCGGTATAAAGATGCGCGCGCTTTTCATCGTGTCGAGCATGTCGACGCGCGCGCCGTTCTCTTCGCCAACAAGCTGCATCAAATCCTTGTCGGAGGAAACGATTGTGACATTCCATCCTTGCCGCTGTGCCGCTCGAGCATAGGAAGCGATCAAATCATCGGCTTCCAGTCCGATCTCCTCAATACAAGGTAGACTGAAGGCGCGGGTCGCGTCGCGGATCAATGGGAATTGCGGCACCAAATCTTCAGGTGCGGGCGGACGGTTAGCTTTGTATTCTGGGTAAATGTCGTTGCGGAAAGTCTTGGAAGAAGCATCCAGAATGACCGCCAAATGTGTTGGCCCATCTGCCGCATCAAGATCATCGGCAAGCTTCCAGAGCATCGTCGTGTAGCCATAGACTGCGCCAACCGGTGTGCCTTCGGGGTTGGTGAGAGGCGGTAGGCGGTGATAGGCTCTGAAAATATAGGAAGAGCCATCGACAAGGTAGAGATGCTGTTTTGGGTCAGTCATATGCGCTTGCTAGCAGCGCGAAAGAACGGGGGGTAGCCTCGAGCCTGAGCAAATTGTGCGCGACTGGCCGCAACTTGGAAAAGTGGCGGAAAAAAGGCAAAAATGAGGCACGGTGCCATATTTGACTTGCGCTGCCTTATTTCAGCCACTATCTAGGGTTCAGAGTCGGGGGTCAGTATCTCGGCTTGGCGTGATCCTCAAGATTGGGACTCGCACGTTCCACTCGCTGAACAAGGAATTGATATTATGCGTAAGTTTGTTCTTGCCGCTGTTGCTTCAACCGCTGCTCTTGGTCTCGTTGCATGTGACGCGGCTACAGACGCTGCTGAAGAAGCAGGCGAATTGGCTGATGAAGCTGCAAACGCAACTGCTGAAACCGTTGAAGGTGCTGCAGAAGCAACTGGCGACGCTGTTGAAGGTGCTGCAGAAGCGACTGGCGATGCCGTTGAAGGCGCTGCTGAAGCGACCGGCGATGCTGTTGAAGGCGCGACCGAAACTGCTGAAGGCGCTGTTGAAGCTGTTACCGGCGAGTAATTCGCAGGTTGCTCCGCTTCTTAGAAGTGGCAGTTACACAAAAAGAAAAGGCGGTGCCGCGAGGCGCCGCCTTTTTCTTTGCCTGCTAGCGAAGCGATGCGTGGCTACTGTCCGTTATGAGGTGCGTTCGTCCATTGCTGGCGGTTGCGGGCTTTTTCGCCAAAGCCATCATACAGTGCCCGCGCGATCGCTGCGATTTTGCGCTCACGTGCCAATTTTGACCCTTGGCCGGTGACGTAGATTGCCACCGCAATTGCGCGACCATCGGGCGATTCAATAATGCCAATGTCGCTGGATGTGTTG
>CAZOLE010000049.1:0-9556 GCA_964580445.1 uncultured Porphyrobacter sp. | reverse complement strand
TGCCGATTCTAACGCGCTTCTCGCCAATGGTCTCGACAATGCATCTGATGCTCTTGTCTATATCCTGAGCCTTTTCGCACTTAGCCGTTCTCGAGTGTGGAAGCGCAACGCGGCTCGCCTTTCAGGTGGCTTGCTCCTGTTGTTTGCCGCTGGTGTTATTGCCGATGCAATACGTCGTTTTCTGGAAGGCTCCGAGCCTGGCGGCATCGAAATGATGGGCATGGCTGCGATCGCAGCCGTAGTGAACCTCATTTGCCTTCGCCTGCTGCAAAACCTCCAGCAGAAGGACGTCAATCTGCGAGCCGCAACGACTTTTAGCTTCAACGATTTTGTCGCTAATGGCGGGATTATTGTCGCAGGACTGGTCGTCATGCTTACTGGTGCGAATTGGCCAGATCTACTGGTCGGCGTCGCTGTTGCCGGGATCGCGATCTATGGCGGGATCGATATCCTGCGCGATGCGCACAAGGACCAGCACGATGAAGAAGGCACGACCCACAGTTAGAACTAGAGCTAATTACCCGTGGGCTTTATGCTGGCTCTCACCTCAAACTCTTATGCAAACTGCGGCTTTGCCAGCATCCAAATCGCCATACCGATCATGAACAGGTTTTCGGTCAGCGAAACAAAGCCGAGCGGCACGTTGCTGTCCCCACCGACGCACGCGCATTTAAGTTCACGCTTGTCGATGTAGACCGCCTTGAACACGCTCGCCGCTCCGATTGTGCCGATGAAAAGCGCTACCGGAATCGAAATGATGTTTAGCACGTGCGCAGTCATCAGCACCCCGGCAAGCCCCTCGGCGAAGGGGTAGATGTACCCGTAGGGCACCCACCGTCTTGCGAGCAGGTCATAATTCAGGAACATGGTCGAGAAGCTCTCTACGTCGCGCAGTTTGAGATAAGCGAGGCCGCACATCGAGAAGCTTACGAACCACTCGGCAGAAAGGATCGAGACAGGCTGCCCATTGGCAACCCAGGCCGCTGCAAAGGCCATAAGAGCCATCATACCAAACAGCACAACGACAGGTCGATAGGTAATCCCGTCCTTCTCGACCGCATTCCCGAAATGGGCCGCGAGATCAGTGTATCCGCCTATGCGCTTGTCGCCGATCCAGGCTTGCGGTGTAGTTTTGACACTGTGCTCGTCCTTGAAAGCATCGGTTTCTTCACGCGTTGTCAGATGATGATCTTCGACCCTGTAGCCTTTGCGCTCAAGCAACCACTTGGCCTTCAGGCCTGACGGACAAAGATGATCGGGCATCACCATGCGATAGAGTTTTGCTGTTTTCATTTGAGTCATCTCTGATTGCCTCGACGAAGTCTTAGTGTTGCTGGGATAGATGCCCTGGCCCGTGGGACAGTTCCGCTCCCCAATACCCTTGCAGGACCACAGCGATGGCAGCGATTGACAGACCTGTGCGTAGGGTTCTTCGCGCATGGTCAGGAGGTCTCGCTGCGAGTAGCGCGAGACCAATAGACAATACGGCCAGTCCCGTTCCGACCCACCTGTGCTGTTGCATCAGGGCTTCTCCTCCCATCCACATGCCAGTATGTATCCAGCCAAAGAGAGCTGCGATGACTGTTCCAGCGGCAGCGAAATAGAGGATGATGCGGACGGTCTGTTCCAAACCGGAGTTGGGGCGAAGGATCAGCAAGGCCTCAACCGCAGCAGCCAACAAAAGCAGCGCAATCGGGAAGTGAACTGTGGCCGGGTGCAGCATACGCAGCGTTTCGAGAGACGAACCGACCTCATCAGCAAGTTCGATCTCGCCCCCTGCTGCGTCCGCTTTCTTGGCAGCTGGCTCATCTCCTACCGCTTGCGCAACAGGCTTTTGCGCCGCCGCAGCGGTGCCATGTTGCTCATCGCCATGCGCCCAAACAGGCACACTTGTGAAAGCCGAAAACATCGCAATGCACAAAATCATCATTCTGGCGATAATTGTCATAAGTGCCTTCACCTCGTCTGTTTTCCGCCTTGGAATACGACCTACTGCTTGGTCAGCGCGGTAATCGTGTTGCCGTCTTCGGTTGCCTCGACTGTAAACTCGATTGCATCACCCACAGCCACATCGCCGCGCACGTCTTCGCTGGCATCGAAAGCCATCACCATCTGAGGCCAGCCAAGCTCTGCAACGGGTTCGTGATCGACAGTGAGAGTGCCTGCCTCGGGATCAATGGCGGTTACGGTACCGATGGCACTGGCGGTTTTTGCACCCTCGCTCTCATCCATCGCTGACATATCATGTCCTTCCATCGACATCTCGTCCGCGCCCATTTCGTCCATGGTCTCCATCTCCTGCCCGCTGTCGCAAGCAGCGAGGGCCAAGGGCGCGGCCAGCAACATAACTAGGTTTGAGGTACGCATTCAGTTTCTCCTTCGGATTGTGTTGGCCGCTCGGGCCGGGGGCGCCGCATCAAGAGATATGCGGCGGGGATAACGAACATGGAAAGCAGCGGCGCGGTGATCATGCCGCCCACCATCGGTGCGGCGATGCGGCTCATGACCTCCGATCCTGCGCCGGTTCCAATGAGGATCGGGAAGAGACCGGCAAGAATGACGGCCACGGTCATTGCCTTGGGACGCACGCGCAAAAGAGCGCCCTCCCTGATCGCTTCGCCCACGCCGTCCGCATCGAGGGCACCGCTGCGCCGGGCCAGTGCAGACTTGAGGTAGATCAGCATGATGACGCCGAATTCCGCTGATACCCCGGCAAGGGCGATGAAACCCACCGATGTTGCAACAGACTGGTTGTAGCCCATCAGATAGAGCAGCCAGAAGCCGCCGGTGAGTGCAAAGGGCAGCGTGCCCATAACCAGAAGCGCTTCGTCGAACCGGCGGAAGATCAGATAGAGCAGGATGAAGATGATGCCGAGCGTTGCGGGAATGACGACCTGCAACCGCTCATTCGCGCGAGTGAGATATTCAAATTGGCCCGCGTAGGAAATGCTCACACCGGCAGGCAGATCGACGCCCTCTGACACCGCCGCCTGAAGATCGCTTACGACCGAAGTCAAATCGCGCCCGCGCGTGTCGACATAGACCACGCTGATGAGACGGCCCTGCTCATTCTTGAGCATAGGAGGGCCATCGCTGACGCTCACCTGTGCGACCGTTCCGAGCGTGATTTGCTGGCCTGACGGGGTTAACAAAGGCAGCGCGCGCAGTTCTCCGAGGCTGTCGCGGATCTCGCGCGGATAGCGGACATTGATGGGATATCGCGCCAGTCCTTCGACTGTCCGTCCGATATTCGCGCCGCCGATCGCGCCTGACACAATCTGCTGAACATCGGCGATGTTCAGCCCGAAACGCGCCGCAGCGACCCGGTCGATGTCCACATCGACATAGCGGCCTCCCGATAGACGCTCTGCCAAAGCGGAACTGACGCCGGGAACCTGTTTTGCGACATTTTCGACCTGCAACGCCACGCGCTCAATTTCGGCAAGGTCTTCGCCGGACACTTTCACACCGATTGGGCTCTTGATACCGGTCGCGAGCATGTCGATGCGGTTGCGGATCGGTGGCACCCAGACATTGGCGAGTCCCGGCACCTGCACCGCGCTGTCGAGTTCTTCCACGAGCTTCTCCGGCGTCATTCCGGGCCGCCACTCTTCGCGCGGTTTGAAGCGGATCGTTGTCTCGAACATCGTTAGCGGTGCAGGGTCGGTCGCAGTATCCGCACGTCCGGCTTTTCCGAAAACGGTGTCGACTTCCGGCACAGATTTGATCAGTCGGTCTGTCCGCTGAAGCAATGCGGACGCTTCACCGGGAGATAGGCCGGGCAGCGCGCTCGGCATGTAAAGGAGGTCGCCTTCATCGAGCGGCGGCAGGAATTCTCCTCCAAGACGGGTGAATGGGACCAGCGCTGTAAGGAATACGAGGCCTGCCACAACCAAAGTGGTTTTCGGTCGGCGCATTACCCAATCAAGACCCGGCCGGTAGGCTTTGGTCAGCACGCGATTGAGGACGTTGGTGTCCTCCTTGGGTATCTTCCCGCGGATCAGCCAGCCCATCAACACAGGGACCAGTGTCACCGATAGAATGGCGGCCGCCGCCATGGCATAGGTCTTTGTGAAGGCCAGCGGCGAAAACAGGCGGCCCTCCTGCGCCTGCAAAGTAAACACCGGAAGGAACGAGAGCGTGATGATGAGAAGGCTGAAGAACAGCGCTGGCCCCACTTCTTTCGACGCTTCCGCGATCAGCTTCCAGCGCTCATCGTTGGACATCTGCTCACCCGGATGATCCTCTTCCCAATGCTCGATGTGCTTATGCGCGTTCTCGATCATGACGATGGCAGCGTCCACCATCGCGCCGATTGCGATGGCGATGCCGCCCAAGGACATGATGTTTGCATCGACCCCTTGGAAACGCATCACGATAAAGGCGGCCAGCACGCCCAATGGAAGAGTGACGATTGCCACCAATGCTGATCGCACATGCCACAGGAACAGCGCGCAAACGAGCGCGACGATGATAAACTCGGCGATGAGTTTGCCGGTCAGGTTTTCGATCGAGGCGTCGATCAGCTTCGAGCGATCATAGGTCGTGACAATCTCGACCCCTTCGGGAAGACTGGCTTGGAGTATTTCGAGCTTCTCTTCGACAGCCGCGATGGTCGCCCGCGCATCCTCACCCTGTCTGAGCACAACAATACCGCCTGCGACCTCGCCTTCGCCATTGAGTTCGGCGATGCCTCGCCGCATTTCGGGGCCAAGCTGAATCGTGGCGACATCGGACAAGGTGACGGGGATGCCGTTTCCGACCGATTTCAGCGGAATCTGTCTGAAGTCTTCGAGAGACGTGAGATAGCCTGATGCGCGGACCATAAACTCCGCCTCGCCCATTTCGACCACCGATCCGCCGGCCTCCTGATTGGAAGCTTGTATGGCGCGCACGACATCGCTGTAAGTGACGCCAAGCGAAGCCATCCGGTAGGGTTCCAGCACGATCTGGTACTGCTTGACCATGCCGCCGACGCTGGCGACCTCTGCAATGCCCGGAATAGTCTGGAGCTCATAACGCAGGAACCAGTCCTGAAGACTTCTGAGGCCAGCAAGATCGCTGTTCCCCGTTCGGTCAATCAGCGCATATTCGTAAATCCAGCCCACCCCCGTCGCGTCCGGCCCGAGCGAGCTGGTCACTCCTTCGGGCAATTCGTTTTGCACTTGGTTGAGATATTCCAGCACGCGCGAGCGCGCCCAATAGAGGTCGGTCCCGTCCTCGAAGATCACATAAACGAAGCTGTCGCCGAACATCGAATAGCCGCGCACAGTTTCCGCTCCCGGCACCGAGAGCATCGTCGTCGCAAGCGGATAGGTGACCTGATCTTCGACGATGCGTGGAGCTTGCCCAGGATAATTCGAGCGAACCACAACTTGTACATCAGACAGATCGGGGATCGCATCGACCGGCGTTGCGCGTACCGCCCAGAAGCCGGCGAGGGTGACCGCGATGGCCGCCAGAACGATGAAAAACCGATTGGCGATCGAGGCATCGATTATGCGCGCGATCATCGCTCGGTCTTCCTGATAGACTCGATGCGCGGACCGGTGTCTTGCTGCGAGAAGGTAAACTCGACAGTATCGCCCGGTTCCAGGCCCTCAACTAGGGCGGCGTTGGCGAGAGCGAAGGGCATGACCATGCTTGGCCATTCGAGAGCGGCAACCGGCGCGTGATTGAGAGTGATCGAAGCACCGGCGATTTTCGTCACTCTTCCCGTGGCAGTGTAGGTTTTCATCTTTGCGGGGCCGTCGGATGCCATATTCATGCTTCCGTCGATCGACCTGACATCGATCCCGGCCAAACTCGCTTCGGAGTCGATCAGGAACTGCCCGGAAGTGACGACCTCTTCGCCTTCGGCAAGGCCTGCCAGGATCTCGGTCCTGCCATTCGCCTCGCGTCCGATTTCGACCTCGGCTGGAAGAAAGGCGCCTTCATCCTGCTTGAGCATCACAAGATTGCGGCGGCCGGTTCGAATGACCGCCTCCGACGGTACCAGCAAGGCTCGCCGTGTGTCGGGTGAGAGCGACACCTGCGCGAACATCCCTGGCTTCAACCTGCCGCGTGGGTTCGGCAGCTCAGCCCGGACGGTGATCGTCCGGCTTGCTGTATCGGCGTTGGGCAAAATGGCCGTGATACGTCCTACAAATCGTTCATCGGGAAACGCTGCCAGAGTGGCGCTGACAGTTTGACCCTGCCGTACATTTGCGGCCTGTGCCTCGGGCACTGAGGCTTCAAGCCATATCGGCGAGAAGCCTGTAATCTCGGCCAGTGTCTGACCTTCCATCACCGTCATGCCTGGCCGCACACCGAGCATGGTGACAGCGCCGCCTACCGGAGCCGTGACAGTGATCGTGTTTTGCGCTCTGCGTGTGCGTTCAACCGACGCGATCATTGCGTCGGTCATGCCGAGCAGGCGCATGCGCTGCCGCATCGCGTCTGCAAGTGCCTGATCGCCGGTATCGAGCACGGCAATGTACTCACGCTGCGCACCGCCCCAGTCAGGGACGAGAATGTCGACTATCGGAGTGCTGCGACCCACGACATCGTCCTGTGCTAGGCCATAGGTGCGTTGGACATATCCGCCCGCTCTTGGCTGGACGATGGCAACATCTCGGCTGTTGTAGGCGAGGACGCCCGTCACGGTGATTTCCGGCTCGAGAACTCCGAACTCCGCCGCTGCCGTGCGAATGCCGAAGTTCTGGACAAGGCCCGGATCAATCCGGACGCCCGCTTCGGCGGCTTCTCCCGCGCATTTGGGTACCAGCATCATGTCCATGAAGGGCGACTTGCCAGGCTCGTCAAAGCGCTGTCCGGGCACCATCGGATCGTACCAGTAGAGCACGTCCTCGCACTCTGCCGCATCGGAACCGGACATCCCACCCTCGCTCTCACCGCCTATAAGCGAGAGCGCATATCCCGCGCCGAGGCTGACAAGCGCGACGGCTGCGATGATTGCATAGGTTTGTTTTGAAAGGCCGGAGCCATTGACCGCATCGCTCATGGCTTTTGCTCCCCATAGGTCAGGCGAAGCATCTCGGCCCATTCCACCGTGACCGCTTCGCGTTCGAAGATTTCAAGATCGAGCAGAGCCAGATCTGCCTTCGCTGCAATCACATCGATCAGGTCTGCGTTTCCGGCAGCAAAGCTCGCCGTTTCCAGTTCAACCCTTTGCCGGGCCAGCGGCAACAATTCATCGCGGGCGCGTTCCCATTGGCGCTTCGCGCTGCGCCATGAGGCGAGATCGGCTTCAAATTGCACACGCAGTGCCCGCAAACGATCGTCGCGCTCTGCCTGCGTAGCGGCGGCTTCTGCCTCGGCGGCACGAATGCGCGGCTTTTGACGTCGATCGGTGAAGATGGGCAGGGTAACCGATCCCATGACAGAGAATGCGTCTCCGAAGGCAGGGTCGCGTCGGCCATAGTTCACGCTTACGCCGAAGTCGGGGCGCAACTCGGCGCGCGCGAGGTCGGCGTTCGCTTCTGCGCGTCCGGTGGCCGCATCTGCAAGACGGATGACTGGGTTAAGGTCCAGAGCTTGTTCGAGGCTGCCGCTGTCGACATCGGCCGCTGGCGCATCACCCGTGACAGTAGGGTCGTCTGTCTGAATGTAGCTCGAGAGCATGGCGCGCGCGGCATCTCTTTCGGCTTCAATTCTTGTGATTGCATCTTCAATCACAAGGAGCTCGCGGCGAATGGCAAGGCTTTCAGCTGGACGCGCTGACCCCGACGCGACAGCGCTGTTTGCCACTGGCTGAAGCCTGCGCAGATCGCTCAGCGCCGTATGGGCGAAGGCGAGCTTCTCCTCGGCATAGTACAAGTCGATCCAGGCGGTTGATGTGGCGATGTCGATCCGCTGCTGCGCAACTCCAAGCCGCATTTCTGCGACCGCGACGTCTGAGTCCGCGACGCCTCGACGGGCTCTTCGCCGTGCAAGGTTTGGGATTGGTTGCTCAACACCAATAGCTATCTGCGTTGGAAGCTGGCGATCAAACTCGAACGCCACAGGCCCGGTGATTGGCAGGTTTGCAATCCCGCCACGCAAAACAGGATCGGGCAACTCATCTGCGGCATCCGAGGCATCTCGTGTGCCGTCGATACGCAATTGCGCGGCCTGGAGCAGCGGCTGATCTTCGCGAGCTGCCCGCAAAGCTTCTTCATAGCCAACCGGCTGCGCGAGCACGACCTGCGCCGGCATTAGGGCGGCGGCAAGGATACCGCCTATGGACCGTTTCATGGAAAAATCTCACTCGATGTAAGCGATGCGCACGCCCGGCAGTCCATCACTGCTCGTTGATGAGCAGTGACGCGCACAGACAGCATCTCAACAAGGGGCTGACAGCCCCGCTGTTACATTGGAGTTAGAAGCGCGGAGGCGGGTAGTCAGGCGGAAGCGCGCGACCAGCCAATTGATCAGTCACCGCCGCAAAAAACTGTATGGAACTAGAAGGAAAGTTGTTGGAAAGGTTGGGAAGGGTGTTCCCCATCAGAACCGGAGCAACGGCGTTCATGGAAAGCATGCACTTCAACGACATGTCATCACAAGGGTCATCTTGATCGTGACCTGCGCGGCCGGAATGATCCGATGCGTGTGAAGCGTGATGCTTCATCTTGGCGCAGTCCGCCAAGGTCATAGTCTCAGCTTGGGGCAGCGATGCAGCCTCGGCCGAAACCTGAAAAATCAGGCCTAGGCACATTAGAACTGCAATGATGTTCCCGAAAACACGCATTGCCGAGACATAGGTGACAAGCGCTTTCCCGACAAGGCGCAAAGTCTGAATAGGCAAGTTGTCCTGGGTAGTGGATCCCATGTTTATGTCGGTTGCGGCATTCTCAAACTCGACATGAAACTGTAATCACCAACCTCCGATTTCAATCCGTTCAGTCCACCAAAATCAAAATTCAGAGGTACTATTGAACAAGTCAGCGGGCTGTTTTGTGGTCCTTTTGATATTAACGCACGGGAATATTTTTATTTTTCAGAGGTATAGAGTTTTAATTCGAGTCCTCTTCTGGCACCAGCTAGCGGCAAGCCAAATTCAAAAGCTTCGTAAGACTGGTTCGGTGCAAATCGTCTAGGTTATCTCACCATCGTCGAGTTGCCTTTCGAGTGATTGCCTCACCAATCCAACTATATATTGCAGATCATCAAGCTCTCTCAATTTGACTTCCGAATTCCCGTTTCCCCAACGTCCTACGCCGGTTACATCACGAACGATCCCCCTTGGGTCATTCAGTAGATGAGGCTCGATATTCAATGAAATTCTAAGGCACTTAGCTTGAGGAACAATGTCGGTGAAATTTGTCTCGGCTTTGTATGCAATATAGAGCTTCAAAAATTGCTCTGAAACACAAGGATCAAGAGCTTTTATCTCTCTACTAAAGGCCAGGAATAGTTCTTTAGTTTTTCCTCCACTCAGGTGACGATGATCTTCTATTCCATAATCACCTTGGGCAGCCATTGGCGCTTGGTAGGCAGCTAGAATTTCTCGATCCAGAGTAGGTATGGGCCACACATTCGCAGCTTCTTTTGCTAGATTCTTTGCACGGCTTAGGAT
>CAZOLE010000048.1:0-9687 GCA_964580445.1 uncultured Porphyrobacter sp. | reverse complement strand
CCCTCACTAAACTCCGTCAGCGCTTGGCGCGCCTTGGCAATCTCTTGACCAAACACCAGCATTTGCGCCTGGGCGTTGGCATAGCTGATGCCGTGTACCGCGTTGATATAGCTTTGCAGCAAGACTGTTCCATCTGGCGTACGATAGATTTTCGCGTTCGTATTCAGGTCATTGTATTGGTTCAAGAGCGCATCAAGTTCAGCCAGACCGCGCTGATCGGAGCGTGTAAATGTCGCGATCAGCATCAGTCCGACACAGCCAGCTTCCGCGCTGCAAGCGCGCGGTGAAACGGTAAAATTGATGTTCTGTCCAGCGCTGGCGCGGAAAACCTTCTGGCCATTGGGCCCGGCTTCGATGTTGAAATTGGTTTGGACATCAAGAAGCAGGCGCGAGATTGTGGAGTCGTTGAACTGAGTGACCACTTGGGGTTGATTTTGCGCTTGCGCCTGCGCTGGAACCGCAACCGATGCGAAAGCTGCCAATGCTCCCCAAACGCTTTTCGAAACTCTCACAATCTCACTCCAATTTGCAGCTTATGGCAAGATCGCCAGCCCATCGCCGCCCTTGCCCACCTCGATCCGGCGCAGCACCTTGCCTCCTTCATAGTCCACTTCTGCAATCGTGTCGCTGCCGGTTTCCGCAACATAGATGCGCGTCCCATCTTTGGACCACAGGATTGTGACTTGTTGCCGGGCTTCGGCTTCTTGAGGCGAAGATACAGCGATGCTTCGTTCGACCTTGGCAGAAGCCACATTAATTACGGTCAATGATCCAACAGCAAGGTCCGACGTGATAGCCACATCGCCTTGTGGCCGGATCGCAAGCCGCAAAGGAAAGCGACCTGTGTCCACCTCTTTTCGAATTTCCAACGTATTCGGATCAAGCGCATAGGCCTTGTCTGAACCGCGTGCAGTAACCCAAAGCGTCTTACCATCTGGGGTAAGTGCAATACCTTCAGGTTCTTCGCCGACGGTCACATGCAATGGCAAACGACCACGATCCAGTTCAAGACGCGTTACCGTTTTCGATCCTAGATCGGTTGTCCAGGCAACCTTGCCATCAGGGGACACCGCAAGCATATGGCTGCCGCGCTGCCCTGTTCGGTATTCGCTGATCAGGTTTTCGTCAAAGAACTTACCTGTTACCGGATCTTCGATCCTAAATACTGACTGACGACCTTCGGCGGTAACAAAAATCGTGCCGCTTTCATCCCAAACAATCCCGTGAGGCCGCGCATTCTCGCCCAACTCAACGCTGCGAACACGGGTTAGATCGACCATGCGAAAGATATCGACAGTCGTCCCGCCATAACAGGCAAGCGCCACATGTTTGCTGTCTGGAGAAGTCGCCAGCTCATGCGGATTGGTGCAACTTGGTTTGCGCAGCACTTCTTCGCCGGTCGCAAGATCAATTTTGGACAGGGTGTTGCCGCGCTTATTCGCGACGAACAAAGTGCCTTGAACATTGCTGACCACAGAGGCATCGCCCGTCCTCGCTTCCTGCGACACTGCGCAGGAAGCGAGGACCAAAGTGAACGATGCAAACGCTGCCTTCAGGTTCACCACCCGCCTTCTTGCCCCTTATTCTGCTCTTCGAGCCACGCCATCAGCGGCGCAAAGTACTCCACCATCGCTGTGCCGGACATTTGCCGTTCGCCGGTGAAGGCTTCAAGCGCATCAGGCCACGGCTTGGACGCGCCCAATTCGAGCATCGCATTCAAATTCTTGCCCACCTCTTCATTGCCATAGAATGAGCAGCGGTGCAGCGGCCCTTCCCATCCTGCGGTGTCGCAAGCGGCTTTATAGAATTGGAATTGAAGGATCCGTGCGAGAAAATAGCGGGTGTAAGGTACATTGCCGGGAATATGGTACTTCGCGCCAGCATCGAAGTTGGCTTCGGTCCGCTCAACCGGCGGGACGATGCCCTGATACTGGGTGCGCAGCCCCGTCCAAGCTGCATTGGCGTCTTCCATTGCGATCGAGCCGTCGAACAGGCCCCAGCGATAACGGTCAACCAAAAGTCCAAATGGCAGGAACGCGACTTTGTCCATCGCTTGACGAAGGAGCAGGCCGATATCCTTATCAGCGCTTGGAACTTGCTCAGGCTTGAGCATATCGATCTGCACCAAATATTCAGGTGTTATCGACAGCGCGATCATATCACCAATCGCTTCGTGGAAGCCATCATTCGCGCCTGTCAGATAAAGAAAATCCTCTTTGTTATAAGCGCGTTGATAGTAGTTGTGGCCAAGCTCGTGGTGGATCGTGATAAAGTCATCAGCGTTGGACTTGATGCACATCTTAATCCGCAAATCGTCGATATTATCGACGTTCCATGCAGAGGCGTGACACACCACTTCGCGGTCGCGCGGCTTCACAAATTGGCTACGCTCCCAGAACGTATCGGGTAGCGGCTCAAAGCCCAAGGACGAGAAAAATTGCTCGCCAATCTTGGTCATCTCAACCGCGTCTAGGTCTCTCTCCTCGATCAATTCGGTGAGATCATAGCCAATGTCACCCGACCCAGCCGGCGCGACAAGTGGGTAGATATTGCCCCATTCCTGCGCCCACATATTGCCGAGCAAGTCCGCACGGATTGGCCCGGTCGCCGGTTGCACATCGTCGCCGTGCTTTTCGTTAAGCTTGCGTCGGACATAAGTGTGCAGTGCTTCGTAAAGCGGCTTCACTTCCTGCCACATCCGCTCGGTCTCTGCCGCGAATGCATCGGGGTCCATGTCGTAGTTCGAGCGCCACATTGCGCCTAGATCAGCAAAGCCCAGCTCTTTCGAGCCGTCATTCGCAATGCCGATCATCTTGGCGTAATCTTCGCGCATCGGAGCGCCGACATTGTTGTGCCAGCTCGTCCACATTTCCGCGAGCTCAGCAGGGGTGCGCTCCAGGTTGCCCATCTCGGCTTCGATGTCGGAACCGTTGATTTCTTCGCCGTTCAGTGTGCCGCGGCCTTTGCCGTATGACGACCCGAGCTTTGTTGCGATACCTGACAGTTCTTCAGCGGCACCATCGCGAGTTGGCGCGGGCATTACGATGCCATTGCGCAGCATGTTAAGCTTACGCGCGATTTCCGGGTCAAGCCCTTCGATACGTGCGTATTTGGCAGCCTCATTGGCGTAAGCGACCGACTTCAAGGTTCCCTCTGCGCCGTACTTTGCCGCCAGCGTGTTGCTGTCATGGTTCAAATTGGTCGCGTTCAACCAAGCGACATGGGCGGATTCTTTCGAGAAAGTATTGAGATCAGCTTCAACCGCTTCGACCCAGTTTTTTGCATCCTGAGGTGTGAGTTCCTCTGCCGAAGCTTCGTCTTCTGAATGATCTGCGCCATGGCCATCGGCCAATGCTGGAACCGGGCTTGTGGCAAGCGCGAGCGCAAGCGCTCCAAGCGATGCTTTCATAGCGAAAGAAACGGATTTCATGTCAGCGATCCTTATGATTCAATTTCAATTGATACTGTTTCGACTTTTGGACCTGTGCGTAGGCTTAATCAAGCCGGTGCGAGGAATAGCGGGCAGTTACAATGCCAAGTGTGATCGCAAGAACGCTTATGACAAACGATGCTGATTTGATCGGTTGCATGGTCGCTGCAAATCCCGCCAGAGCATCTGAGCCAGTTCCTCGGTACATCTGAATGATCTGCGCGATGGTCTCCGCATAATCGGTCAGGCAAAACACCACGCCCGCACCAACGGTAAGCAGCCCTATCGCCTTGATGATCGCGCTTTGGTGAGCCCGCATGCTTATGCCTGCTCGGACCGCGCCGTACGAGTAAACCCCTATGAAAATCAGATCTCCAAACATGCTGGCTAGCACCGCAGAGAATACACCGCCTTCGCTCCATTCCTGCTGGATTTCGTTGACCTTATTCGCAGACCCGGCGGCTTGGGTCTAGGATGTTAAATTGCGTATCGGCATGAATGAGTAAACCAGAGACAATCAACAAAACGAAGATGCCAAGACCAGCTAGCCAGCAGCGCACCTCAATTTTCTGCATGTTCAATCCTTAAGAAACCGAACGATCGCCTCGGCCAGCTCAGGTTTGGTAGCGCTGTCGAGATGCCCGCCAGGCACTTCTTCATAGGTCGCATTGGGTAGTAATTGGGCAAGATCCGAAGCGGAGCCGTTGTCTTGATCATTCACGCCGGACACCACATGCGTTGGCACCGTGATGTTTGCGAGGCTCTCAAGGTCAAAATTGCCCATCGCATCAAGCAGCAGACGCGCGGCCACGCGGTCAACGCCTTGAGACTTAAGAAACTGGCGCGAAAGGTACGCCGGATCGCCGCGCCCTATTGTGTCAAATTCATCGATCACGCGTTTGAAGAAGCCGGCCCGGTCCTGCCAATTGGTAAGCCCTGCAACGCCCATGCCACAGGTGATGAGCTTGCGCGGGTTTAAGGCTGCGTTTGCTGTCGCATGGATTGCTGTGCGCGCACCCAGCGAGAACCCGACAAGATCGTATTCGCCATCCGACAAGCCGCAATGCTCGACCAAGGCCACAGCATCGCGCGCCAAAACTCCGTCCGGATAGGCAACGGGATCTTGTGGAGACGCGCTCTCACCATGCACGCGAAAATCGAGCATGATGGCTTCCAACCCAGCCTCAGCAAAGCGGTCCGAATGCCCCCATTTGATCCAATTCATATTGGAAGAGGAAAACAAACCATGGAGCAGAACCAAC
The DNA here is from genome assembly GCA_964580445.1 of uncultured Porphyrobacter sp. Classification (GTDB taxonomy): domain Bacteria; phylum Pseudomonadota; class Alphaproteobacteria; order Sphingomonadales; family Sphingomonadaceae; genus Erythrobacter. The sequence continues at coordinate 4,995 of CAZOLE010000048.1, read as the reverse complement.
GGCCTGCCCTCGCCTGTCCGGTGCACGGCAAGCTCGGTTCCGTCGAAACTCGCAAAGCGTTCAGACTTCACCGTTTTACCAAGCCTTTTTGCTCCATCCGCCATTGCGCGGTGGAAATGCGGTCTTGGCCAAAGAACGGTTCTCCATCAAAGACCAACGTGGGCACCCCCCAATGCCCGGCAGCTTCGAGCGCAGCTTGATTGTCGGCGATTTCAGCATCAAGTGCCTCTGCATCATTCAAAGCTTCCGCTTCCAGCTCAGCAAGGTCTAACCCTGCGCGCTTCGCGGCGCCGGCCAAATGATCACCTTCATTCCAGCCTTCGACTAGGCCGCCAAAGATCAATTTGGACGCTTCGTACGCAAACTCCAAACCCTTGCCGCGCCGTGTCGCAGTCTGTCCCAGACGCACGATGCGATAGATATGCGGCTGGTCCTTTGCAATTTCGCGCGTGGCAAGGTCTTGCGCAATCGGGTCTGGTCTCGGCCACCTAAACGGAATGTCCAACTGCTGCGCGACCCGGAACGAATCCATTAGGATATAGCGCGGTGCAGCCGGGTTGCCGGTGAACAACAAGTCGGGATCTCGGATCGCAATCGGCCAGATTGTGCGCAAAGTGATGTCGAGATCAAACTCTTCGACCATCGCCTTGTATCGCCCGATCGCAAGGTAGGAATAGGGCGAGCGAAAACTGAAAAACAGATCGGCTTTAAGCGTCATTCTCGACTTCTCCGGCTGGATTGGCGTTTATCTGAAGAAGCACTGGACCCCGGCATAGAGCATCGAAACCGAGCCCTCTTCGAAAAATCCAGCAAACGACCCGCTCAGCGAAAACTCTTCGCCCAGCGTGCTGTCCGGGATGAGGTTGTAACCGCTCATCGCTTCGACGGTCGCTTTCGGCGTGCCCAACTTTGCGTCGCCGGTCGCCGATACGGGCAGTTTGGCAGGCGCATCACCATCCGCGAGCGCACGCCAATTCCAGCCCACCAACTGTCCATCCATGTAATTGAAGGTCAGCCCCCCAGCATAGTCGGTGAATTCCATGTTCCCCGCGCTGCACTCATCGTTCGAGTTCTTACCTGTGGGATCGCCAAGAACCTCTGTCAGTGCGCCATCAGATTCGGCGCGTCCGGCGTTGAACAGCAGCTTTTCGCTGCCCACTGTTAGTCCGCCGCCTTCCAGCGTAAGACTCAATTCGGTCTTGCTTTCGGTTTCACCCGAAGCGGCGCTGTCATCAACGTTGCTTTCAGCCTCAGCGTTATTGCTTTGCCCGGAGCCTCTGTCAGCGTCACCGCCGCATGCTGCCAACGCCAATATCGCTGCACCAACCAATACTGAACGCATAGACCTCACCCTTTTTTCAAATGCCTCCGACCAAGCAATTCCGCGATCTGGACTGCATTGAGCGCCGCGCCTTTGCGCAAGTTGTCTGAAACACACCACAAGGTCAAACCATTCTCAACCGTCGGGTCTTCGCGCACGCGGCTAATGTAAGTCGCGCCATCGCCCGCGCTTTCGACCGGAGTGACGTAACCCTCATCTTCGCGTTTATCGACGAGCATGATGCCAGGAGCTTCGCGTAGAACATCCATCGCGTCTTCTGCGGAAAGCTCGTTTTCAAACTCGATATTGATCGCTTCGGAATGGCCCACAAAGACTGGTACCCGGACACAAGTCGCGTTCAATTTGATTTTGGGGTCGAGGATTTTCTTCGTCTCGACAACCATCTTCCATTCTTCTTTGGTCGAGCCATCATCGAGGAAGACATCAATGTGCGGAATGACGTTAAACGCGATCTGCTTAGTAAACGTCGCAGGCTCCACCGGATCGCCGACAAAGATAGCACGCGATTGTTCGAACAGCTCATCCATCCCCGCTTTGCCTGCGCCGGATACTGATTGATAGGTCGAGACAACGACCCGTTTGATCGTCGCAGCCTTGTGCAGCGGCGCTAGCGCCACGACCAACTGAGCAGTCGAGCAATTGGGGTTCGCGATAATGTTGCGCTGTGTGTAGCCATCAATCGCATCCGGGTTCACTTCCGGCACGATCAACGGCACGTCCGGGTCCATCCGGTAGAGCGAAGAATTGTCGATCACAACGCAGCCCGCAGCAGCAGCCTTCGGTGCGTATTCCTTCGCCGGGCCTGAGCCGGCGGAGAACAATGCGATATCCCATCCGGCCCAATCAAAATGCTCAATGTTTTGGCACTTGAGCATCTTGCCAGTGTCGCCGAATTCGACCTCGCTGCCTTGGCTGCGACTGCTTGCCACCGCTGCGATGTCGTCGCAGGGGAATTCGCGCTCAGCCAGCACTTGCATCATTTCGCGTCCGACATTGCCGGTCGCACCGACAATCGCCACCCGATAACCCACTTCACATACTCCTAAAGTCTTGTTCGAGCTTGCCATAGCGGGGGAATTGCCGGGCGCAAGCGGCGCGCAGACCTATTCAGTACCGATGCGCCCGCCCAATCATTCCGGCGGGGTCACACCGTGGCTCTCCAGAAAGCGGAAGATTGTGTTCCACATATGCGGCGAAATGTTCTCACCCGCCACGCGGTGAGTGTAGCCGGGATAGAGCATCATCTCGAACGGCACATTGCCTTCCTGCAGGGCCGCGATGAGTTCCGAGGAATGCTCAAACACGACATTGTCATCCGCCAGGCCGTGGATCAGCAGGACCGGATCGGAGATCTTGGTCGCATCCGCCATCGCATTCGCGGTCTTATAGGCCTCGGGCACTTCGCGTGGATCGCCCATAAATCGCTCGGTATAGTGGGTGTCGTACAATTCCCACTTTGTGACCGGTGCGCCGGCAATGCCCGCTGCAAAAAGTCCCGGATCAGCTTGCATCTGTTTGAGCGTCATATAGCCGCCATAGGACCAGCCATAGATCGCGATCTTATCCGCATCAACGAAATCGAGCGTCTTGAGATATTGCGCGCCCACTTTCTGATCGCGCACTTCAACCCCGCCCATCGCGCGGTAAAGCGGCTGTTCAAAAGCAACCCCTCGATTAGCGCTGCCGCGATTATCCAGCGCAAAATAGATATAACCCTTGTCGACCACAGCCTGCGCGAGCGCCCCGCCCCAACCCTTATCGACGATCTGCGGACCCGGTCCGGAATAGTGATAATAGAATACCGGGTATTGCTTACCCGGCTCCATGTCCGGCTTGAGCATCATGTAATGCAGGTCGGTCCCGTCTTCGGCTTTTACGGTGCCGTATTCAGGCGCGACGTGGCTTGCGAGATGCGGTGCGTACGGATGGTCAGCGTCCAGCGCGTTCTCTTCGACCCAAGTGATCCGCTTGCCCATGCTATCAGCAAGATAGCTTTGCGGTGGTTGATTGGTGTTGGAGCGAGTGATGAGCAGTGTCTTGCCGCTCGGGTCCATGGTCGCACTGTTGGTAAAGCCGGTCTCGGTAAGCCGCTTTGGCTCCCCGCCTTCGCGCAGATCGAGCATATAGACATGCTCTTCCAACACACTCTCACGCGTGCCGGAGAAGAAGACCCGGCCAAGTTCTTGGTCCACTCCAACCAGTTTGGTGACCACCCAATCGCCGTTTGTGAGTTGCTCCCACTCGCCGCGATCATAGCGGTAGAGATGCGCAAACCCATCGCGTTCGGACAGCCAGATCAATCCATCATCTCGTAAGAAACGATAGTCATAGGAGAGGTTGATCCAATAGTCCTGAGTGGCCGCACCTTCAGTAAAGACAACCTTGCTCTCACCGGTCTTGGGATCGACCTTGAGCATATCTAATATGGTCTGCGCGCGGTTTTGACGCTGGACATAGATGCGTCCATCCGGTGCCCAATTAACACGCGCGACGTAGATGTCGGTTTCCTCGCCCAGATCGACCTTCACACGGTTGCCGCCATCCGGGTCCATCACGAACAATTCAACAATCGCGTTGTCGGAGCCTGCGAAGGGATAACGTTGCTCAAACACATTGGTCCCGCTGGCGCCGATGGCCGCCCGCTTCACCACCGCGACCCCGCTCTCGTCGGTGCGCTGAACAACAAGCCGCGAGTTGTCTGGAGACCACCAATATCCGGTTAGCCGCCCCATTTCTTCTTGCGCGACAAATTCCGCTTCGCCCCAGCGGATCGTATCGTCTTCCTTAGGCGTGATTGCAGCGGGCTCTTCACCCACCTTACCCACCCACAATTGCCGGTCGCGCACGAAAGAGACGGATTCCGAACTGGGTGAGAGCTTGGGGTTGAGTTCGCTTTCCTCGGTGTCGGTCAGCCGCGTGACCGACCCATCGAGCTTCGCGAAGTAGAGATCGCCATCGAGGGGCACGAGCACTCCCGATCCGTCACTAGCCCATTGGTAGGAGATAATCCCACTCAGATTGCCAACCCGCGCACGCTCGCGCTGCATCAGCTCATCTTCGGACAGTTGACGCCCCGATCCAATCGCCTCGCTGTCGACCAACATCCGCCATTCTTGTGTCGCGATATCAAAGCCCCACAGATCATAACGCTCGCGATCATCCTCGCGATTGCGCAACAGGGTTAAATATTTCCCATCGGGCGAAAGCTTCGCTTGACGAGGGCTCGCCCCGTTTAGCGATGGCGAGGCAAAGACGCGCTCGAATGTGAGGTCCGCTGTCTCTTGGATCATCGCGTCATCATCCGCCAATGCTGGAGTGGAAAGGAGCGCAGCGGCAACGGCCAAAATCGGTAAACGCATTTCAAGTCAAACCTCGTCATTGCGAGCAAAAGCAGGGCGGCTCCGGAATGCCGCGACTCACCGCTCCTCGCAATGCCGAGAATAAAACGCAAGACCACCAACGAAAAAGGGCGGCCCACAATGGACCGCCCTTCTCTAATCTCAATGGTGAGCCGCTTACGCCTTAGGCGCATTTTCGCGACGTTCCGCGATACGCGCACGTTTACCGGTGCGGCCACGCAGATAGTACAGCTTCGCACGACGCACGACACCGCGACGCACAACAGTGATGCTGTCCACGATCGGTGCGTAGAG
>CAZOLE010000047.1:0-10024 GCA_964580445.1 uncultured Porphyrobacter sp. | reverse complement strand
CAAACTTGGCGCGTTCGACGATCCGAGCTTCTTCACGCCGCAAACGGTTTTCTGGACAAAGGAAAAGCACCAATGGGCACAAGATCCCGAAGGCGCGATGTGCTTTGAGGATCAGCCGCCGCAAGGTTAGATCGGATAAACTCACCAGTGTGAGCGCAATTCATGACTTTGGCTGCAGCGAGACTTCTGATAGCTGACCGTGCATCGCTGATTCACAAAGGATGCACTCCATGGTCACATTGCGTTTGGCAGTTTTTGCGGCTGCGCTGACACTCACCGCCTGCGCACCCGGTGCGCCTGAAGCCCCGTCGGTTGATAAGGGCTCTTGGGCGTTGAACGGCGATGCCTCGAGGCTGTCCTATGTTAGTGTCAAAGCCGACGAGATCGCCGAGACCAATGAGTTCAAAGCTCTCTCCGGAAGCGTCTCGGAAGCAGGCGAAGCCGTGCTGGAAATTGACCTAGCCTCCGTCAGCACAGGGGTTGATATTCGCAATGAGCGGATGCGCGAAGTGTTTTTCGAGGTCGCCAATAACCCCAAAGCAGCGATCACGGCCGCGATTGATGCGCGCAGCTTTGCAAGCCTGAAAGTCGGCGACAACAACATTGAGAATGTTGAAGGTACGCTTTCAATGAAAGGCGTCGAAATCGACGTCGAAGCCGAGGTTGATGTGACCCGCACTGGACCCGATCGCGTGACAGTTGTGACCACGAAGCCGGTCATTGTCGCGGCAGAGTCGTTGGAGTTGACCGATGGCTTGGCACAGCTGCAAGAGCTTGCGAACCTGCCTTCGATCACGCCGGTCGTGCCGGTCACGTTCAGCCTGACCTTCGAGCGCGAATAGGCGCTAACTTTGCCGACCATCTTCACCCACGCTGTGGTGCCGCTGGCGATTGCTGCAGCAGCGGGGCGCGGGCATATCTCTCCGAAGCTAGCAATTGTAGGCGCGGTCTTTGCGATTGTGCCTGACGCCGATGTTGTCGGCTTTCGGTTTGGGATCGAATATGCGCATGAATGGGGACATCGCGGGGCGACCCATTCGATTGTGTTTGCGGCCGCATGCTCTGGAGCGCTGGCGCTGGTTTGGAAAGAAGCGCGCAGCCTTACCGCTTTGGCTTTTCTGACATTGGCAATGGCTAGCCACGGCCTGCTGGATACGCTGACCAATGGCGGGCTTGGCGCAGCTTTGTGGTGGCCATTTGACGATGCCCGCATCTTTGCACCTCACACTCCTGTAAGAGTCTCGCCGATTGGGGCAGAGTTTTTCTCGATGCGCGGGGTTAAGACGCTTTGGTCTGAGCTTCGATGGATTTGGGTGCCGTGTCTTGCGTTGGCATTTGCGGGATGTGGATTGCGGCGAGCGATGCGGGCCGATGCAGCTTGATCTTGGCCCGGACGACCGCACGCAGAGCTTACGGAATTTTCAGGCCAAGTTGATCGAGCGCTTTGGCCGGATCATCCGCCCACCCGATAAACGCCGCGATCCTGTTTGGGTGTTGGTGCATGGCGTTATCGGTGCACAGACCAAAACGGCGGCTTCCAACGCGTCGACCGATGCGCTGATCGACGAGTTTGGATCTTGGGAGAAAGTGGCCGAGACTTCCGTCAAAGACTTAGAAGCGCGGCTGCAGCGACAGACCTTCCCCAGCGTCGCTGCGCAGCGGCTCAAAGCCTGTCTTCTAGCGATCATCGACAAACGCGGCAGCGTCGATCTGCGCCACCTCTCCAACTACGAATTGGCCGATGCGATGGCGTGGCTGGAGACCCTCCCCGGTGTCGCGCGTAAGAATTCTGCTGGTGTGATGAATGCCAGCACGTTTGACCGTCGTGCGATGGTAATCGATGGTCACCACCGGCGGATCATGCAGCGCGCAGGGATTGTATCAGCGAAAGCGGACACCGCGAAAACCTATGACGCGCTGATGCCGATTGTTCCGGAGGAGTGGTCCGCCGCCGATATGGATGAGCACCATTTGCTTTTGAAGAAGCTGGGCCAGACCCATTGCCGTCCACGCAAAGCGCAATGCGAGGACTGTCCGGTGCGTCAAGATTGCACCTTTGCGCGCAGCGGTGCATGAATGCGCGATCTATAGATTTGCTAAGTAGACAGGACCGATAGCATGAGCTGGGATGATTATTTTGCGGAGGATGCGGGCGCTGCCGAAGCGGAGGCGCGCGGAAAGAAACGCACAGTCACAATCGGCTGGACAGTGCGGTTTCCAGCGGGTGCGGATGCGATTTGGGCTCCTCCAAAGACATTCTCCCGCTCCGATCCCAAAGCGGCCAGCGGAAAATCCATTCAAGCCTGTCCTGCCGCAATTGATTTTGATCGCAGGCATTTTGTTGTGCCCTGCCCGGTCGATCTAAAGCTCGCTTTCGCTCGCCAGGCCAATGGGCAATTGCAGCTGACTGATCTCGATGGACAAGGGTCTGCGATGCGTCCGCAAGGCCGGGCCAACCTGTTTCAGGTTCAGCCGCCGGACGAATGGCGTCATCCTGAACGCCCGATCATCCAATTCACTGCACCCTATGTCTTTGTCGCGGATGAACCATGCTTTGTGGTTCAGACGGCGCCGCATTTGCACTGGTTCCCAGAACCGCGTCCGGGTTTGCAAATGGGTGGCCGCTATCCGATCCATATCTGGCCTCGCCCGCTCGCTTGGGCATTTGAGTGGTATGACCTCGACAAACCACTGATCCTGAAGCGCGGCGATCCATGGTTCTATGTCCATTTCGAGACGGAGAACCCGGCGGCGCATGTGCGTCTGGTTGAGCAGGAAATGACTGACGAGCTTGACAAATATCTCACCTCCATCGTCGATGTGTCGAACTATGTGAACAAGACTTACAGCCTGTTTGGCGAAGCACAGCGCATAAGGCCTTCGACTTTGCTCAAGCCCAAAGCATGAGCGCTTGAGCGCTTCCTCTCCGCGCAGTCTGCCCATGCTCTTTGCGCTCGCCGCATTGGCGATTGCTGCCTTTGCTGGCAATTCGTTGATCGCGCGAGCGGCGCTGGCCGATGGCGCGATAGAGGCGGGCGCTTATTCTGTCATTCGATTGGCATCGGGCGCGCTGATCTTGCTGCCCGTTTTGAGCGCGCGCCCTTCGACAAAGGATCTGCCTGCGGCCTTTGCATTGGCGATCTATGTTGCAGGGTTTTCGCTCGCCTATCTGAGTCTAGGCGCGGGGCTTGGCGCGGTGATCCTATTCGGCTTTGTGCAAGCGACAATCCTTGGTGTTGGCTTGCTTCGCGGCGAAGGTTTGGGCGCGCTTGGGTGGTTGGGAGCCATCCTCGCCATCGCCGGGATGGTTTGGCTGTTCGCTCCTTGGCAAAGCACGTCGTCAGACAGCATTCTGTTGCCCGGCGCGTTGATGGCTGCCGCTGGCATTGCTTGGGGCGCATACACATTGATTGGGCGCGGCTCAGCATCAAAGGCCGGTGGCGCAACCGGTAGCACGGCACGCGCGTTCCTGATCGCGAGCGTTTTGGTCGCTCCAATGATCGCGATTGACGGGGAATGGCCGTCCACTTGGGGCATTATGCTCGCGGTCCTGTCCGGCACAATCACATCGGCATTGGGCTATATCATCTGGTACAAAGTCGCGCCGCAGCTGGGCATTGGCACTGTCGCGAGCGTGCAATTGGCCACACCTGTCGCCGCCGCTTTGGGCGCAGCGGTTTTGCTGGCCGAACCTTTGACATGGCGTTTGGCTATGGGCGGGGCGGTGATTCTGATCGGCATCATGCTCACTTTGGTCAAACCGTCTCAAACCTAACGCTACGGCTTGGCGACCCTCACAAAAGCGCGCTTGCATAGCGGTGCAATCTCCGCTTGTTTCGTCGGCAAATCTTAGATCAGAGAGGACTTCCTTATGAAAACCGCCATCACCGAAATGTTCGGCATTCAGCATCCGATTATCCAAGGCGGCATGCATCATGTCGGTTATGCCGAGATGGCTGCGGCGGTTTCTAATGCTGGGGGGCTGGGGATCATCACCGGCTTGACCCAAGGCACGCCTGAAAAGCTCGCCAATGAAATCGCGCGTTGCAAGGATATGACCGACAAGCCATTCGGCGTGAACCTGACGATCCTGCCTTCGCTGACCCCGCCGGACTATCCCGGCCTTGTGAAAGTGATCATCGATGGCGGCGTGCCAGTGGTTGAGACCGCTGGCCGAAACCCTGTTGATCTGGTTGGCCCGCTCAAAGATGCCGGGATCAAGATCATCCACAAATGCACCAGCGTGCGGCACTCTTTGAAAGCGCAAGATATTGGTTGCGACGCGGTAAGCGTCGATGGTTTTGAGTGCGGCGGGCACCCGGGCGAAGACGATATTCCGAACATGATCCTGCTACCACGCGCGGCCGATGAGCTGGAAATTCCCTTCGTCTCAAGCGGCGGTATGGCGGACGGGCGCTCGCTCGTCGCCAGCCTCGCATTGGGCGCGCAGGGGATGAATATGGGCACGCGCTTTATCGCCACGAAAGAAGCGCCTGTGCACGACAATGTGAAGCAAGCCATCGTCGCCGCCTCTGAACTGGACACGCGGCTGGTGATGCGGCCTTTGCGCAATACGGAGCGGGTGTTGAACAATGCCGCGACCGAGAAGCTGCTTGAGAAAGAAAAGGAGCTTGGCGAAGCCATCACCATCGAGGACATCCTGCCGGAAGTCGCAGGAGTCTATCCTAAGATCATGAGCGATGGCGATATGGATGCCGGCGTTTGGAGTTGCGGCATGGTTGCCGGGCTGATCAACGATATTCCGACATGTCAGGAATTGATCGACGGGATTATGGGTGAAGCCGAGGCCATTCTTGCTCGGATGAACGCTCTGGGTTGAATGGCGCGAACCGCCTGATCCTGCTTCCAAGAGGTTAACAGCAAACCACGTAGAGGACCGAACTACCACCCAGTTCGCGATCCGCTCAAAAGGTGATTCCCAGCGCAAAGGCGCAGTCGCAGCGCAACCGATTCGGCCATTGGCTCCGCGACCCAAGCGAATGTCTGACGGCGCGCGACAAATTGGGATTTACTTTTTCGACGGCTCGGGCTCTTGGCACTCGCCCGGGCGTGAGCTTGGACGGGAGCAGCAAATGGAAACGGTGTTCGATTGGCAAATGTGGGCTGTTCTTGTTGCGGCGCCATGCTCTGTCGCATGGTTGTTGGGAACCTTGCACGGCGAAGCCCGGATGCGTCGGGCGGTCGGGCTTGCCGACTTTGTTGGGCAGCGCGCCGCGTCGCCGGTTCCAACTGCCCAGACAGCCAATGACCGCGCGGCGATGGTGCCGAATCACGAAAAGCCAGTCATTGATGATCGAGAAATTGCATCGCACGATCAGATCGTCGCGAATTTTACGCTCAACGATTTGCGCGAACACACAAATCACATCCGCCTAACGTCCAGATTGTGGGATGATCCCAATGCGCTCAAGGAATTGCAGGACCCTGACCCTATCGTTGAAGAAGTGCTCTCGCACTATCGCGGCTCAATCAACACGCTTGAAGAGGCAAACACAAAGCGCAACACCCGCAGCTCTATGAGCACGCGCGGTTCAATAAGGGACATTTAGACTCAAGCGCTCTCGGCGCTTAGGTTCTGGCGGATTGCTTAGCTCTCGCCTTTAGGGACTCTCGTATAGGGCACGAAATCTTCGAAGAAAACGGCGCCCGTAAAGAACCCTGCGGTTCGATCAATTGTCGTCATGATGTCCAACCGGCACGTCTGAGTGGCAGTGAATCGGCGCGAAACAAGCGTGTCATCGTCGTCAATGCGCTCAGGATGCTTGGTACGCTGAACGTAGATGGTATTGCCCCTGCCATAGACATAAGCGGTGCGGTCAATCACGGTAAAGCGATCGTTGGCAAAAGTGCGAATGCAGCGCACTGGCTCTCCGGCAACGCGGCCTTCGAGCAGCTTAGCGAGCCGCTTTTCACCCTTGGTCATTTCTTGCGGCGCAGCGTCTTCTTGCTCTTCAGCCAGTGCTGGCGACATGGCCAGCGAAAAGCCGATTGCGGCACCAAACAATACGGAATTTTTCATCGAATTGCTCCTATGATCTGACCACCCAGAATGAACCATGCCGATACAATGCTGAATGAGCAATGACTGTCCCCGGCTTGGTCAGTCACGATAAATGTTGAAATTTACCGATATGTGCCCGCTCTTCTTGTTGCGCGTCATATCCAGATCGACCTCAACCTCGTCGCTATTTTCCAGCTCTATAGCCAGTTGGTATTCTTCCAAAACTTCGCGGTTCTTCAAATTCTCGACGAAGCTCGGGCCATACTTCTCTCTGAACTCGGCTAGTTTTTCATCGGAGTATTGAATTGGTTCCTGCTTTTCCAAAACGCCGGGCAAACAGTCATCCAAGGCCTGGCGCAGCCTATCGAGTTGCTTTTCGGCCTTTCGCTCCTCGCTGCTTTCAAACGACCAATCACAATCCAAACCGAACCCATAGTCGGGCGAATCCAGTGCGCACGATTCTGCAGCGCGGATCGCCCCAGCGACCCCATGCTGAGTGACATCAACCAACCCTTCGCTGTTGATCGTAACGGCTATGCCTTCGAGCGCAGACTTGTCTTCTGAAATCGCCGCGCGGACAACCGGGCACTTACTTTGCGCCGCAGCGATAGAAGGAAGCGTAAGCGCAGCGGCGGCCAATCCTGCCGTGGCAAGGCGCAGCGCTCGCTTCATGTATCTGCCGGCCCGCCCTTTAGGACAAAGCGCCGGTCGCAATAGCCGCAATCGACAAAGCCGCTCTCGTCGATCTCAAGATAGACCAGCGGATGCCCAAGTGCAGCTGGGCGATAGCTTGCCCCCCCGCGAATATTGCTTGCCCCGTCACAGCTGACGCGGCGGGTTTCAACAAGGGTGGTCTCTGGCGCAGTGGTAGTCATAGACGCAAGGGAATACGCCGCACGGGCAATGATTTCAATCGCTGTTTGTCCCACATCGCTTGCGCAAACGCCTGCGGACATTATGGCGATGCACCATGTCCAGTGAACCTGCAATCCGGATCGACAACCTTTTGAAGCGTTACGCGCCGCCAAAGGGCGCGACCGGCGAAGACGCGCAGGGCAAACTTGCCCTTGGCGGAGTAAGCTTTGACGTGCCCGAAGGCTCTATTTTTGGGCTGCTTGGTCCCAATGGCGCGGGCAAATCAACGCTGATCAATATCCTTGCAGGGCTTGTGAAAAAGACCAGCGGTTCTGCGGAAATCTGGGGCTTTGATATTGACGAGCAGCGCCGCAATGCCAGCCGTTCTATCGGTATCGTGCCCCAGGAAATTGTGTTCGATCCGTTTTTCACGCCGTTTGAAGTGCTGGAAAATCAGGGCGGTTTTTATGGCATCCCCAAGGTTTTGCGCCGGAGCGAGGAATTGCTCGAAGCGGTGAGATTGGCAGATAAGCGTAACGCCTATGCCCGAACATTGTCCGGCGGGATGAAGCGGCGATTGCTAGTGGCCAAGGCGATGGTCCACGCTCCGCCGATCCTTGTTCTTGATGAGCCGACGGCCGGAGTCGATGTAGATTTGAGGCGGCAATTGTGGGAACTCGTCAGCGAGCTTAATCGTGAAGGCGTCACAGTGGTCTTGACCACGCATTATCTCGAAGAAGCCGAGGAATTGTGCGATCGGATCGCGATCATCAATCACGGCGAATTGATTGCGAACAAACCGACGCGCGATCTCGTCAATATGGCGCGCGAGAAGATCGTCGCCGTGACAGTCGCAAATGATGTCGCCAAGACACCGGCACATGACACCTTCAATAAAGTCGAATTGTCGAGCGACCGCAGCGTCGAAGTTACCTATAACAAGGACCAGATGAGCGCCGGGCAAGTGCTCGCAATCCTTCAAGAGCAAGGCCTGACCATCGAAGACGTCACCACGCGCGAAGCCGACCTTGAAGATGTGTTTGTCCAACTCACTGCGACAGGGGCAAAATAGCTCAGTAAGGGAGAGAAAGATGCGCGGATTATTGTCAGCCATCTTGGCAGGTGCGGCCGTTGCCGCAACGGGATGCACCGATGCAGTGTCTCTATCCCAACCAGATGAAAGCGCGAATGCAACGATCCCGCGCGGCGAGCAACCGGCCGATTGCCCTATCGAAGGTGCGGCATTGCAAGTCTTAGGCAGCGGTGGGCCGATTGCGGAAGGCTCACGCGCGGCGACATCCTATTTGCTTTGGATTGATGGCGAGGCCCGCCTTTTGATTGATACAGGATCAGGCAGTTTCATCCGGTTCGCTGAGGCTGGAGGCAAGCTCGCCACTCTCGACGCGATCTTGCTGACGCATCTGCACGCTGACCATTCCGGTGACCTGATCGACATCCTGAACACTGGCGGGTTCGAAGGGCGCTCCACGTCACTGCCGATAATTGGTCCTGATGCCGCGCCGCGGTTTCCGGGCACGAGCGAATTCCTCACGCGCTTGCTTTCCAAAGATGGCGGAGCGTTTGCCTACAATGGCGGCTATCTCGACGGGTCAGAAAACAAGGCCACGATTGAAGCGCGCGACATCGTGACACAGGAGGGCCAAGCGGGGCCAACTGGGCTGGATCTGTCGAACGACTATTCGGTGGTGGCGCATCCCGTGCATCACGGCCCCGTTCCCGCGCTCGGCTTCGCAATTGAGCTAGAGAATGCAAGCATTGTCATCACCGGTGATCAGAGTTTCCTGAGCGAACAATTTCTTACTGACCTCACGGGTAGCAAGCCGACGATCCTGTTCGCGCATCACGTAATCAATGGCGGAGCAGGTCAGCCGCGCGGTCTCCACCGCACGCCCGAGCAGATTGGCGAATTGGCCGCCGCGCTTGAAACCAAGCGATTGGTCCTAACGCACAATATGAAGCGGTCACTTGGACCGATTGCCGATAGCCTGAATGCGATTGCGATAAGCTATGCAGGAGATGTCAGCGTCGCTAACGACCTTGATTGCTACGCGCTTTGATCTTCGCGAATGCGGGCATCTTCACCGCTTCTTCGGCGCCATTGCTTGTGCGCGATACGCTCAACCGGAGTCCGGCAAATGCGGCACTTGCCGACATGGGTGTAGCCGTTCCACTCGACAGTTCGACGGTTCGGCTCGTGGCGACCAAATAGGCACCGGGCAGGAGAGAGAACAGACATAATTTCAAAGAGTTCCTTGCGCACTAATAGAGTACAAGCTCGTTTTGTTCTAAGCCTGTCGCGCGCCCATTATGTCGTATCATTGGCTTGTGATGTTACACTAGTTTACAATTGGCTTGAGTAAAACCCCCAATTTCTGGGATTTTTCGGCGTAGCTGTGTGGCCGCTTGGTCAGTACTCGCCCTTGCACCGCGCCCAATCCCGCGCCATGCCAAACTCATGGTTGAAACGGCTAATCCTACGCAAAAGTTTGACGTTATCATCATTGGCTCTGGCGCGGCCGGTCTGACCGCTGCGCTTGAACTGGCTCAAAGTAAGCGTGTGCTGGTGCTGGCCAAAGGTTCGCTGACCAGTGGCTCGACCGCTTGGGCGCAGGGCGGAATCGCAGCTGTGCTCGACGCAGGCGATACGTTTGACGATCACGTGCGTGATACAATGGTTGCTGGCGCGGGCCTCAATGACCGTGAGACGGTGGAGTTTGTTATAGAGCGCGCTCCGTCCAGCATTGATCGGCTGTGCCAACTCGGCGTGCCGTTCAACCGCGATAAGGACTCGCTTCACCTGACCCGCGAGGGCGGTCATTCGCATCGCCGTATCGTCCATGTCGATGACGCCACCGGATGGGCGGTGCAATCGGCGCTGCTCAAAGCCGCGGAAGCCAGCCCTAACATCATTATGCTGGGCGGGCGCACCTGCATCGACTTTATCACGGACCGTCATGGCGAAAAATTCTCCGCCGCTGGTAGGGTTTGGGGCGTCTATGCGCTGAACGAAGAAACCGGCGCAGTGGAACGCCATACAGCCTGCGCGACAATTCTGGCGGCGGGCGGAGCAGGGCGTGTCTACCAATTCTCCACCGCGCCGCGCGGCGCAACCGGAGACGGCATTGC
>CAZOLE010000046.1:0-10087 GCA_964580445.1 uncultured Porphyrobacter sp. | reverse complement strand
GCATAACGTTGGAGTTCAACACAGATCCGGGCTGTTTAGGGCCAGTGGGCGGCATAACCCCACCCAAAACGGTGACGCTTACAACTGGTTCGAAAATCCGCGATGGCATCAACGACAAGCAAGGTACATTTGGCCAAACAAGATTCGAAGCCACCTTTTCTGCCGATGATCTTTCTGTGGCCAGTGAGGCTAACTGCACGTTGGAAAAGTCCGACAAAGCGCATGAGATGACCTGCAATTCCACCGTTCCCGTCGCTGAATTTGGCGTCGACGATGGTGATGCAGAGGATAAATTTTCGATCGCTTCGACGGTTCGGTTTACCGAATGAAGGCGCCGAAGTGAGCAAAGTGTGCGGCGCGATTGGGTGCCGCGCCTTTTCCTCACTCCAACCCTGCCAGCACCTCATAAGCGAGTACGGCGCCTGCCATCGCCGCGTTCAAGCTGTCTGCGCGGCCTTTCATTGGCATCGTGACGCGCAGGTCGCATTCGACCTCGTAAGCCTCGGGCAAACCTTGCGACTCGTTGCCGACCAGAATGAAGCACGGCGCTTCGTAGGCAGCACCGCGATAGGGCACTGCGTCGCGCAGACTAGCGGCAACCAACTGACCCGAGCCAGCTCGTAGCCAGCTAAGAAAGTCGTCCCAGCTTGCTTGCGCCAAGCCTTGCGTAAACACCGCGCCCATACTCGCGCGCACCGCTTCGGCGCTGAAGGGGTCTGCGCAGTCGTCAATCAGGATCAAGCCGCCAGCACCCACCGCATCGCCGGTGCGCAGCATCGTGCCAAGATTGCCGGGATCACGCAGAGCCTGTGCGACTAGCCAAATTGGCGCAGTTTCACGGTCTAGCCGTTCAAGACCGGTGTCCCATTCGTCAAAGATGCCAACGACGCTTTGTGAGTTTGATTTGCCGGTAACTTTGGACAGAATATCGGGCGTTGTGGTGATCACTTCCCCATCACTTGCGATCACTTCGCTTTCGATCCGCGTGAGCAATTGGTGGTCGGCGCGCCCCTCGGCCATCACCAATTGCCGCGGTATTCTACCGCCAGCGCGCGCATCTTCCAGCAAACGCAACCCTTCAACGAGGAATTGGCCCGTACGCTTGCGATGCTTCTTATCGCGCAGAGACCTCCAGAGTTTTACTTGAGGGTTCGAAAAGCCGGTGATGTGCTTGCGCATGTTCAATCCTCAGCCAAGCGAACCGGAACGGGCCGGTCAACGCGCTTACTCTTCGCCAAAGCCGGTTTCAATCAGAGCCAAGAGTTCGCCAAACGCAGCTTCGCTATCGTCGCCGCTGACCACCAGCTCCACATCATCGCCTTTCGCAGCGCCCAGCATCATCAGCCCGAGAATTGATCCGCCTGCCGCTTCGACGCCATCTTTGGCAACTTTAACTGCGACCGTATCAGGTAAAGCTGCAACAGCGCCGACAAACTTCGCGCTAGCCCGAGCGTGAAGCCCGCGCTTATTGACGATCGTCACCGTTTGCCGAAACTCACCCATCGCCAGTCTGACCTGCCTTAGCCCTTTGTGCTCGCCGTTTTTGCGGTGTCTGCGCCTTCGAGAAATTCGCTAGCCACAGTGATGTAGTTGCGGCCCGCCGTCTGAGCCGCTGCGACCGCTTCGGTAACGCTCATGCTCTTGCGCGCGCCAGCGAGCCGGATCAGCATCGGCAAGTTGATACCCGCAATCACTTCGACCCGGCCAGCTTCCAGCAAGGAGATAGCAAGGTTTGAAGGTGTGCCACCGAACAAATCAGTCAGGATGATCACACCGCTGCCGCTGTCGACTGCTTGAATTGCTTCCGCGATTTCTGCGCGGCGTTGCTCCATATCGTCATTTGGGCCGATGCAGACAGTTGCAAGGTTGCCTTGCGGGCCGACGACATGCTCAGTCGCAGCTACAAATTGCTCTGCCAGACGCCCATGCGTCACCAGGATTAAGCCGATCATGTGAGGAATTTCGTCCGATAGCAGTTTGACACGCGACAGGTTCATTTCGCCATCTAAGACCGGTCAAACCGATCAGCGCCGCGTGCCTTCGAGTTCATCCGCAGCTCGAGACGCCAGATTGCGATGGCGGACAGTGGGCGAAAATCCTGCCTCACGCAAGCCTTTGGCCATACGTTCGGTGGTAAAGACCGAGCGGTGTCTCCCACCGGTACACCCAAACGCGACGTGAACATATGGTTTGCCTTGCGATTGGTAGAGCGGAAGGAGGGTAAGAAGCAGGTCATGGATCTTTTCAAAAGCGGGCAGGAATGCTGGATCAGCCAAGATGTGATCGGCCACGGGTTGATCGCGCCCAGTGAGTTCGCGCAAGCCTTCGACCCAGTGTGGATTGTCAAGGAAGCGCATATCAAACACGAGGTCAGCAAGGGGTGGCATCCCGCGCGCGAAACCAAAACTTGAAACCGTCAGCGTCATCGCTTTCGCGCTGTCTTCACCGAACAAATCGCGGACATGGCTTTGCAAATCCGGAGACGATAGGGCGCTTGTATCGATGACGCTATCCGCCCAGCGCCGCAATGGCTCGAGCAATTCGCGTTCCGCAGCGATGCCCTCCCGCACAGGACGATCTTGCGCCATAGGATGGCGCCTGCGGGTTTCGTTGTAGCGCCGTTCCAACTCGCCGCCCGCGCAATCGATAAACAGAAAACTGACGGTCAAGTCGTCGCGGGCCGATAGCTTTTTGACGAGGCTGATAATTTCGTTCGGCACAAAACCACGGGTGCGCGAATCAAAGCCGATGGCCAGGCTTCCCTGATGGCCGTCCGGTTCGGCAACTAAGCGGTTGAGCAGGCGCACAGGGAAATTGTCGATTGTTTCCCAGCCAATATCCTCAAGCACGTCTAGCGCCGTGGACTTCCCTGCCCCTGAAAGCCCGGTCACGAGCAGCAATTGCTTGCGATCTGCCTCTGAGAAAGGAACCGAGTCGGGTTGGTCACTGCCGGTCATTGGGTACACTTGCGAAGTATCGAGCGCGAAAGATAGCTTCTTTTTTGCCGGTGTATCACTTTTGTGAAGGCCCAGCATTGAGGCCATGCTGTGACAGAGCCCATTCGGCGCGAACCGCTGGTGCGATGGTGCCCGGTGAGAACGACATGCATGGGATGTCGACCCCAAGTACATCGCGCATGGGGAGCGTGTCGGGCAAACGTTCGACCCGGGCTTCCAAAGTCAGGATCAGCGCGAGTGGTGTTGCGCGCGCGGCCGGCATTTCGATGATGCCAATTCCGTGAATTTCCAGCTTCCCTTCAATGTTTGGTGGCGGGCTGGCGAGAATGTGCGCTCCAGACCGCTCCAAAGTCGCCCCATCATCCCCAATAAGACGAGCGCCACGGTCAATCAGCGCAAGCGCCAAGGATGATTTGCCGCTTCCGGGCACCCCTTCGATTGCCAATGCGCGCCCCTCAATTGCTACAAGGCTCGCATTCACAAGGGTCGCGCGCGCTCTGCTCACGCGGCAGGCAGCCTCAGTCGGAGGCAAGCGCCATCCTTCCCATCGGGACGGGCGATCGCGGCGAGCGAACCATCATGCGCATCGGCAATTGCGCGGCCGATAGCCAAGCCAAGCCCTGAGTGATTGCCAAAATCCTCTTGCTCAGGCCGGACCGAATGGAAGCGATCAAACACCTTGTCGCGCGCTTCGTCGGGAATTCCGGGGCCAGAATCAGAGATGAAAAGGGTGACGCATTCCCCGTCATTATCGACGACAACTTCGATTGGCGCATCGGGCGGTGAGAATGAGATCGCATTGTCGAGCAAGTTTTCAATGACGCGTTCGAGCCGAGTTGGAACACCAAGCACATTCGCGGCAAATCCCCGGGTCTGAAGGTCTATTGGGTGGCCCATATTTTCTGCGCGGTTTTCCCGGCTACCGACAATCGCGCGGACCAAATCGGCCAAATCCATCTGCTCAAGCGTAGCTCGCGACATTTCAGCGTCGATCCGGCTTGCTTCAGAGATTTCGGTGACGAGCCGGTCGATCCTGCGCACGTCGTGCGTCGCAATAAGTTCAAGTTCGCGGCGCAACTTTGGGTCTTTCACCTTAGGCAACGATTCCACTGCGCTGCGTAAACTGGCCAGTGGATTCTTGATTTCATGCGCAACGTCAGCAGCAAAACTGTCGACCGCATCAATCCGCTGTCGCAATGCTCCGGTCATATCGGAAACGGCCCGCGCGAGCAGACCAATCTCATCGCCCCGCGCAGGCAAACGCGGGACTTCGACTTCACGTTCGCGCCCTTGTCGCACGCGCACCGCAGCGTTGGAAAGCTGCCGCAGCGGAGTCACAATTGTGCGCGCTAGATAGAGCGACAACAACGCCGAAGCGATAAGTACCAAAAGCACTGCAATAACCAAAGTTGAGCGCGCTGAACGCACGTTCTCCGTAATGTCGATCGCGTTGCGCACCGTCAGCAAGGTGTCGCCATTCAGCCCAACGGGGGCAGCGGCCGTGATGACGGGGCTGCCGTCGCGCCAATCATACAGCGCAATTTGGCTTAGTCCCTCGTCACGCGCGCGTGCCAGTTCGGGCCAAGCATCGGCTTGTTGAGCTTCGGGTTCGACATAGTCCTGTACCGGCTCAGCGCTGACGATTGCATCGACTGTCCGGTCTAGCCAACGAGCGAACTGTTCGCTCCAATTGTCGTCGGATATGTCCTCAAACTCGAAAGCAGGGCCGTCTAACTCAAAACTGTCAGCGATCAGGCTGCCTTCGTTGTCGAACATACGAAGCCGCATGCGTTGTTCTTTGCCGATCTGTATCAACAAAGCTTCCTGACGTTCCTGCGTTGCACCAGCCAGCGCCTCTGCGGTGATTTGGGCTTCGATCCGCGCCAGTTTAAAGCGCTCATCGACCAACTGTGTGCGATAACTGTCTAGGTAGAACAAGCCGCCGCCAAGTAATGTTAGAGGCAGAATGTTCACAATAAGGATACGCGCCGTGAGGGAAAAGCGCCCAAGCGGGCTCAGCCGCTCCATGCCACGTCCGAGCGGCAGGGAGCTTTTGCTGACTGTATCGCTATCCAACTCACTCATCGGTGAAGCTGTAGCCCGCACCATAGAGCGTATCGATCGCTCCAAACTCGTTGTCTACAACACGAAACTTGCGCCGCATCCGCTTGATATGACTGTCAACGGTGCGGTCATCGACGAAGACATCATCGGGATATGCTGCATCCATTAGCTGGTTGCGGCTCTTGATTATGCCAGGACGTGCGGCGAGTGCTTCTAGGATCAGAAATTCAGTGACGGTTAGGCTAACCGGTTTTTCATCCCAGCTTACATAGTGGCGCGCTGGATCCATATAGAGGCGCCCGCGATCTATGCTTGGATGCGCGGGTTCAAGATCCTGAGAATCCCCGCCCAAATCGCGGGTGGGATCGGCGCGACGAAGAATTGCCCGAATGCGCGCGTTAAGCAGTCTTAGACTGAATGGCTTCGCAATATAGTCATCCGCACCCAGCTCCAGACCCGCTTCCTCGTCAGCTTCATCGTCTTTGCTTGTCAGAAAGATCACTGGAATCGCCGCATGCTCGCGAACCCTTCGCAACAATTCCATCCCGTCCATCTTAGGCATTTTGATGTCGAACACAGCAAGATCAGGCGGGTTTTCAACCAGCGCTTTCAGTGCGGTTTCACCGTCAGAATACAGCCGAGTCACAAAGCCTTCGGATTGGAGTGCGATTGAAACAGTCGTAAGGATGTTGCGATCATCATCAACCAGCGCGATCTCAACGGCATCATCCTTGCGCGTTTCTCCAGTGCTTTCGATCATGCCGTTCCTCCAATGCGCGTCTCTCGTAGACGCGCGCTGCCTGAGCGTAAGACTAGCGACAAAGGGAAAGGGAGACAACGCGAAGCGCGAAGAGATCGAATAAAGCACGTACAATCATGTGTTGCATGAAATCGAACAGATGATCCGAATCTTGCACCAATGCTGCGTTTGACGCGTTACAAACGGGCCATTAGGTGCAAGACTTTGGGAGAGCTTGATTCAAGGCATAGCAGATTTGCCACTTGCCGCATACGTATGCAGCCGCTTGGACGTGAACACGATTCCCTTACGCGATTGAACTGTTTTCAGGAGTACGACTTTGACACCCCTCGCTCAAACGCTCGCAAGTCAAGGCATTAGCACCAGTGCCGAAATTCAGCCCAATCTTGGCACCGCAGCCTTGGTTGAAGCTTCGCTTGCTGCGAACGAAGGCGCGCTCTCCAAACACGGGGCTTTGGTTGTAGAGACCGGCGTAAAAACAGGGCGCAGCGCGAAGGACAAGTTTATTGTCCGCGACGCGGTGACAGAGGACACAGTATGGTGGGGCAAAGTCAATGCGAGCATGATGCCGGAGCAATTCGCCGCGCTCAAAGCCGACTTTCTTGAAGCGGTTGGTGGCAAACAGACGCTTTATGTAGCCGACCTTTTTGGGGGTTCGCAGCCTGAGCATCGCGTCAATGTGCGCGTGATCAACGAGCTAGCTTGGCACAACCTATTTATCCGCACGATGTTGGTTCGTCCGACAACCGAAGAGCTGGCCGATTTTGCGCCGGAATACACTATTATTGACCTACCGAGCTTCAAGGCTGATCCGGCCCGTCACGGGACAAATTCAGAAACCGTGATTGCCGTTAATCTGAGCGAGAAACTGATCCTGATCGGCGGCACGCAATATGCAGGCGAAATGAAGAAGAGTGTGTTCGGCATCCTCAACTATCTGCTGCCGACCAAAGGCGTGATGCCGATGCACTGCTCGGCCAATATCGGGCCTGACAACAACACGGCCGTTTTCTTTGGCCTTTCTGGCACGGGCAAGACAACGTTGAGCGCGGACGCTTCGCGAACCTTGATTGGCGATGATGAGCATGGCTGGTCAGACACGGCGGTCTTCAACTTCGAAGGCGGTTGCTATGCGAAGATGATCCGCCTTTCCGAAGAGGCCGAGCCAGAAATCTATGCAACCACTCGGCGCTTTGGCACTGTGCTTGAAAACGTGGTGATGGATCCGGCGACTCGCGAACTGGATTTCGACGATAACTCGCTGGCGGAGAATACGCGCGGCGCTTATCCCATTGACTACATTCCCAACACCAGCGCCGACAATCTTGGTCCGGTTCCCGCCAACGTTGTGATGCTAACGGCGGACGCGTTTGGCGTGCTGCCTCCAATCGCTCGGCTGACACCAGAGCAAGCGATGTATCACTTCCTGTCGGGCTACACTGCCAAGGTTGCTGGAACGGAAATTGGCGTAACAGAGCCGGAAGCAACCTTCTCAACCTGTTTTGGGGCGCCATTTATGCCGCGTCACCCAAGCGTTTATGGCAATTTGTTGAAAGAGCGCATTGCAAGCGGAGGGGTTCAGTGTTGGCTGCTCAACACCGGCTGGACCGGCGGCAAATATGGCGTGGGCAATCGTATGCCGATCAAAGCAACCCGCGCGCTGCTCAATGCCGCGCTCGATGGCGATCTAGAGGGCGTTGAATACCGCCGCGACGACAATTTTGGCTTTGATGTGCCGGTGCATGTCCCAGTTCTCGCGGCCAAAGGGATCGATCAATCGGTGCTCGATCCGCGCAGCACGTGGACGGACAAGGGCGAATATGATGCTACCGCATCGAAGCTGGTTCAGCTTTTCATTGACAACTTTGCCGAGTTCGAAGCGCATGTTGATGAAGGCGTTCGCCAAGCCGCTCCGGCCAATGTGGTTGCTGCCTGAGACAAGAATTTACAGTTGGGGAGGGGGCTCCGCCCGGCTAACAGGCTGGTGCGGGGTTTTCATTTGGGCGTTTTACCCTCAAAGTCGGTCAGGAGATTCGCCCTATTCTGTGCGGATCATTTCTTGATTTGGAGGGTTCGCACGATGAGTATTTTCGACAGCATTCTTAAACAGGTTGGCGGTTCGCCTGACACAATTGCCGATCTTGCAGGCAAGGTTGGGATTGACCCGTCAATGGTTGAAAAAGGCTTGGCAGCTTTGGGTCAGTCTGCCCCTGAAGAGGGCGACACAGTTGAGCTCGCGGCTGAGAAAACTGGCATTGATAAGGGAGCGTTGGGCTCCATCGTAGAGCAAATGGGCGGCGAAAACGCGCTTGGTGACATGGCCAGTAAAGCCGAAGGTTCGGGCGGCCTTGGCGGAATCATGTCGATGCTTGACCGTGATGGCGACGGCAACCCGTTGAACGACATCACCGACATGGCTTCGGGCTTTTTAGGTGGTAAGAAGTAAGCAATCGCTTATTGGATTTTGGAAAGGGCCGGGCGTTATGCTCGGCCCTTTTTTGCAATAAGTGCCCGTAATTCTGCGCTAACGGCGAAGAGTATTAAGTTAAATGGTAATATCCGACTTTGGGACGCACGCGACGCGCTTTTCTCATTCCGAAGCAAAATAGTCCGCAATCGCTTCCAACACGGGAACGGCTTCCCCTTCTTTCTTGGTTGAAAGGAAACCAAGAAGGCTCCGTGCCTGCTCGCTTTTCTCGCCAGCATGGGGATCGGATGCCAGCGGCTGAACAGCTTGGCGAGCATCAGCGATCTCCCCAAAATGTAAGTGGTTCATGCCATTGATCAAAGCCAGTTCGCGATCAAAGGGGGCTAAAGCGGCGGCCTTTGCTAGCGCCTTCCTCGCCTTAAGTGGCGGGTCCAGATTCTGCTCTGCGTAAAAGCGAAACACACTCTGAAGTGCGATCGGATGGTCCGGTTCAACGCTTTGCAAGATTTCGAAAGTCGTCAGCGCGTTCTTGTAGGCCAACTGTTTCGCGGCTGAATTGGGTGTCGCTCGTGCCTCGCGAAATTGCGCAAGACCTTTGTAGACATAAGCATCACCAAGGTCCGGATTAAGCGCCGTCGCTCTGTCGGCGGCTGCAATGGCACTTCCATTCATATCGGCTGCTAGTTCGGCTTGCGCGAGGGTTAGGATTACCCTTGCATCGTCGGGGTGTTTGGCCGCGACTTTCCGCGCTTTGCTGGCTAGCTCAACCGCTTCAGCTTGTTGAACACCGCGCTGCAAACGCATCGTCATAGCCATCATCTCGACTTCACCCGCAGACATCTTACGCAACGTGACTTTACCGGGCTGGGTTTCATTGGCGGGCGTCATCAAGGATTGTTGCCAATCCCAGCTTCTAAAGCTCTTGCCCATTTCTCGCGATAGGGCCGCTAAGCTACCGAACGCTTTGCCTCCTGCCTCAACCGATGGAGTTCCCTTTGCGACCTCCGACCAATAATCGCGCAATTGCCCGTCACGCTCTTCGTTCAATGACAGCACCCAGTAGAGCCGCCAGCTTTGAGCATAGAACGCGCTGCGGTTTAACCGTCCTGAAAAACTGGAAGGATCTTGAGCTAGTAAACGCCCAATTTGAATCCCATTAGAAGCGGCTTCGTATAGCTCAACAAAGTTGTCTCGAACGTAGATCCCAGAAAAGCCATTGCCATCCTCGTCAAACCCAGTGCCCCCGAAAAACTCTGCCGAGCCTTCGCTCATCCAAAGGGGCATTCCATAGGGGCTCGCTGATGCGAAGAAATGATGCGTGTATTCGTGGCGCAATATTGCCGTCGTCGGGCTGACCGTTTGCGCGTCCATCTTTATTGTCGGCGTGAAGGCCACGCTGTTGCCGACCCGCGGAATGTAGAAGCCTTGCACGCCGCTATCGCCGGCCAAGGATGCCACATCGCCTGCGCTGCCCGCAACATAGACCTTAAGGCGATTAGACGGAGGCGGAGGCGCGGGCTGTAAGCCAGTGACCACTTCGAGAAGATTGTGAAACCGCTCCAAATTAGAGGCGAATGTCCGGATACTGCTCTCATCGTCATCGGCATAGATGACAAATCTTTCACCTGACGCTTCAAACCATTCGGCTTTAGCGGGCGTTTGAACAAGCACTACCAAAGCCAGAAGCACGACAAAGGCCAAAAGCCGATACAGCATTCATACCGTCCCCATTTGCGGCACCTACAACCGTGCCGAATGGACACGAATATATGTGAAATTAGTGGCTTGGCGACAAGCTAATTTGGCAAGACCATGCGAAGAGCGACGCTAAAGGATTTCTTGGATTTTCGCGGACTATTGGCAGGGGCCTTCCAACCT
>CAZOLE010000045.1:0-10164 GCA_964580445.1 uncultured Porphyrobacter sp. | reverse complement strand
ATTGCCCATGCATTCCACCTCGGTGAGGGTCCAAAGCCCGTCTTTGGAAACGTGGCCAAACTCCATACCGCGCTTCTTACAGGCGGAGATAATATCGTCCGAACCGCGCAGCATGCACGGCGTCGTACCGCAGACCTGCACGTGATATTTGCCGACCGGCTTCATGTTGTACATGAAATAGAAGGTCGCGATTTCGAGCACGCGGATCACTGGCACGTCGATATAGGCAGCGACATATTCAATCACCGGCAGCGGCAGCCAGCCTTGCGTATCTGTCTCTTCACCAACCTGACGCTGCGCGAGATCCAGCAGCGGCATTACCGCCGATTTCGCCCGGCCTGTGGGGTACTTGGCAATGTGATAGTCAGCTTTCGCCTTGTTCGCCTTCGTCCAAGCGAAGTCGCCCCAGCGCGCGCGCAGTTCAGGAGTATCGGGTGCGGGTGTACGATCAGCCATTGCCAACGTCCTTTTCGCGCGGCGTCGCGACGAGTCCGGCAGCAGCTACTATGATGAACGCACTAACCAGCCAAATCATAGAGCCGAGATCGTTCAACCCAAGCAAGTGAAGCACGAGCAGCACAACTAGAATAACGAGACCAATAAAATTCAACAGGCGTCTGTTCACCGGTCACACTCCCCAAACACCACATCAATCGCGCCCAGAATTGCCGTCGCGTCGGGCAGCATGTGGCCCTTGCTCATAAATTCCATCGCTTGAAGGTGGGAGAACGCTGTCGGGCGGATTTTGCAGCGATATGGCTTGTTCGACCCATCGCTAACCAGATAGACGCCGAACTCACCCTTGGGGCTTTCGGTTGCGACATAGACTTCGCCAGCGGGCACGTGGAAACCTTCGGTGTAAAGCTTGAAGTGGTGGATCAGGCTTTCCATCGACTGCTTCATCTCGCCGCGCTTGGGCGGAGAGACTTTGCCATCTTGGCTTGCAATCGGGCCTTGCGGGATGTCGCGAATGCACTGTTTGATAATCTTGGCGCTCTCACGCACTTCCTTCACCCGCACCATAAACCGGTCATAGCAATCCGAATTCGTTCCAGCCGGAATGTCAAATTCCATCCGGTCATAGACATCGTAAGGCTGCGATTTGCGCAGATCCCAAGGGATGCCAGCGGCGCGGATCATCGGGCCTGAAAAGCCCCAAGCGACTGCGTCTTCGCGGCTGACCACAGCAATATCGACATTGCGCTGTTTAAAGATGCGGTTGTCGAGCACCAAGCTCATCGCATCGTCGAACAGTTGGAAGAAGCGATTGTCGAGCCAGTCGCCAATATCAACGAGCAGCTTTTCTGGTACATCCTGATGCACGCCGCCGGGACGAAACCACGCGCTGTGCATCCGCGCGCCAGAGGCCCGCTCAAAGAAGTTCATGCAATCTTCGCGCAGGTCCATGATCCAAAGGTTCGGCGTAAACGCACCCACATCGAGGACGTGCGCACCCAGATTGAGCATGTGGTTAGAAATCCGCGTTAGCTCAGCGAACAGCACTCTCAAATATTGCGCGCGCTCTGGCACTTCGAGATTGAGCAACTTCTCAATCGCGAGAACATACGAGTGCTCCTGACACAGCGGCGATACGTAATCGAGCCGATCAAAATAGGGCAGCGCTTGTAAGTATGTCTTCTGCTCGATCAGCTTCTCAGTGCCGCGATGGAGCAAGCCAACATGCGGATCAATCCGCTCGATCACTTCACCATCCAGCTCCATCACCATGCGCAAAACGCCGTGCGCAGCCGGGTGCTGTGGTCCGAAGTTAATCGTGTAGTTGGAGATAACTTCGCCGTCGGTCGTTGGCGATTCTTCGATCTCAATCGTCATTTCTTCGCCTCCGGCTTGTCACCGTCATCGGCCTTTTCATCACCGGGCAGCACATAGTCGCTCCCCTCCCATGGGGAGAGGAAGTCGAAAGTCCGCATATCTTGCGCCAGTTCGACGGGCTCATACACAACGCGCTTTTCCTCTTCAGAATAACGCAGTTCTGTATAGCCAGTCATTGGGAAGTCTTTGCGGAAAGGATGCCCTTCAAAGCCATAGTCGGTTAGGATGCGGCGAAGGTCGGGATTACCCGCAAACGTCACGCCATACATATCGAAAACTTCGCGCTCTAACCATCCTGCATTGGGCCAAAGCGTCGTAACGGTCGGGACAGAGGTTGTTTCAGCGGTAGAGCATTTGATCATGATCCGATGGTTCTTTGTGAGCGAAAGCATCATGTAGACCACTTCGAACCGCTCTGGGCGATCCGGATAATCGGCGCCAGCAATCTCCATCAACTGCTGATAATCGTGTTTATCGCGCAGCTTTTCGAGAGCCCAGGCAATCCGATCACGCTTAACGGTGAGTATGATCTCGCCATGCGCTTCTTGAGCATCGAGGAGCGACTTGCCCATCGCCTTGCTTAAGCGGTTCAAAACGCCCTTGTTGGATGCATATTTAGGCGCGGAGTGAAGAACGCTCATTTTGCCAACAACTCCAATGAATCGATAAACGCCTCGGCTTTTTCAGCAGCGAATTCGCGTTCCGCACTGTTTAGAGCAATTTCGCCCTCCCCAGTCTCAAGCACCAATACTATCCCGATAACATCTTCAGTAAGCTCGATCATCCGAGCGCGGCCTACCCGCTCGCCCGAGTTTGTCCATGCGTCAAACATTCGAAGGCCATTGTACTCACCTTCAACAACACGTGAAGTTTGTTGGTCGTCGCGCGCACCCTTCAAATTCTCTTCGTAAGTTCCGAATGCTTGACCGCCGTCATCAGTTGCGACTGTGGGTGCTGTGGCAAGCACAAAAGTAAGGCCGCCTTGGACGCACTGCAGCCCGCCTTGGCCAGAAGTAGGACCCTTGGATGTTGGCTTTGGAGCACAAGGGAAGTCGGCAGAAATCGCCTCGGTTTCCAGCGTATGACGACCTGGTTGCGTAATGCTCAGCTCATCAGCCGTGGTTTTTTCTTGGGCTAATCCAGCGCTTGCCACAAGCGCCAGCGCCGCGAAGATTACCTGTTTCATCGTTCGATTGTCCCAACACGGCGGATTTTCCGCTGCAGCTGCATCACACCATAGAGCAGCGCTTCAGCAGTCGGTGGGCAACCGGGCACGTAGATGTCGACCGGGACGATCCTGTCGCAGCCGCGCACGACACTGTACGAATAGTGATAATAGCCGCCGCCATTGGCGCACGAACCCATGCTGATCACATATTTGGGATCCGACATTTGGTCGTAAACCTTGCGCAACGCAGGTGCCATCTTGTTGCAAAGCGTGCCAGCGACAATCATCAAATCTGATTGACGCGGGGAAGCACGCGGGGCTGCACCAAACCGCTCCATATCATAGCGCGGCATGTTCACATGGATCATCTCAACAGCGCAGCATGCAAGGCCGAAAGTCATCCACCAAAGTGAGCCGGTGCGCGCCCATTGGAACACGTCTTCGGTCGATGTGACGAGGAAGCCTTTATCGTTCACTTCGGTTTGAAGCGCGTTGAAATACTCAGCGTCCGGCTGACGAACCTCGCCACCCTGTGCCGTCGGCATCGAAGCCGCGGCTTCAGCTGCGTTCAAAGGGGCTGTCGGAGGAGTGATGATAGTGTTGCTCATTCCCAGTCCAGAGCTCCCTTCTTCCACTCGTAAGTGAGGCCAATCGCTAGAATAAAGAGGAAGGTCATCATCCCGACCCAACCGACCCAGCCTGTCTCACCCAGACTCACGGCCCAGGGAAAGAGAAACGCGGCTTCGAGGTCGAAGATAATGAAACTGATCGCGACAAGATAAAAGCGCACGTCAAACTGACTTCGTGCATCTTCGAATGCAGGAAACCCGCACTCATACTCAGACAGTTTTTCCGCATCTGGATTGTGCGAACCAGTGAGGCGCGAGACGCCCATTGGCAAGAACACAAACAGCACCGAGAGGCCTAACGCGACAAAGATGAAAAGCAGTATCGGCAAATACTGTGAGAGATCGATCACTGGGTTGTCCAATCTGAGCAGTTTTTTCAGCGAGGCCGTAGGCTTCTAACAAAGTCCACGCAAGAGCGCGACTCGGGTTAAATCCCCTATGCCTGTTGCGTCAAATCAAACGAAATTCCAGACTCCAAAGGTTCATTTCAACATTCTCTCAGCAGCTTTTTGAGTTGCCTTGCCATATGGCGGCTTGAATCCACCCAATTTGGCAATGTCGATCTTCGGTTGATGATAGACCGAGCGCGCATGGCTGAACTCACGAAAACCTTCGATTGCGTGGTAGCTGCCCATTCCTGAAGGCCCGACCCCACCAAACGGTAAGTCTTCGATGGAAATGTGAAAAATGACATCGTTGGTGGTGACACCGCCAGAGATTGTGCGCGTCAGCACGCGCTCTTGCTCATCTTTGTCCTCACCGAAGTAGTATAGGCCAAGTGGGCGATCATGATCGTTCACATAGTCCACTGCTTGGTCGACGGCCTTGTAGGTCCTGACCGGTAGAACAGGACCAAAAATTTCTTCCTGCATCGCAGCCATCTCATCGTTCACATTCTTGAGAATTGTGAGAGGCATCTTGCGTTGATTGGCATTGCTGAAATCCTCGTTGCCCGGATTAATTTCAACAACCTCAGCGCCTTTATTCCTCGCATCTTCGACGAGCCCTTGAAGCCGCTCAAAATGCCGATCGGAAACGATCGAGGCATAATCATCGTTCTCAAGCAAAGTCGGGTACATCGCTGACACACCATTCGCGACGCCTGCCACCGCTTCGTCTTGCTTTTCCTCTGGCACAACCATGTAATCAGGGGCCAAGCAGATTTGGCCCGCATTCATCATCTTGCCTAAAGCGATTCGTTCACCAGCTTTCGCAAAATCAGCGCTGCGCCCCATGATGACCGGTGATTTGCCACCCAGTTCCAATGTGACCGGGACGAGGTTCTTAGCAGCTGCCTGCATAACCAAGCGCCCAGTTGGGGTAGACCCGGTGAACACCAGATGGTCGAACGGCAATGAAGAAAATGCCCCTGCGACTTCCGGGCCTCCAGTGACCACGCTGACTTCGTCTTCGGAAAAGTACTCGGCTGTCAGCTTCGCCATCAACTCACTGGTCTGTTCGGTAAATTCGCTAGGCTTGATCATGGCGCGGTTTCCGGCCGCGAGCACTTGCATCAATGGCCCGAAAGCAAGTTGCACTGGGAAATTCCACGGACTGAGTATCCCAATCACACCCTTGGGCTCATACCGCAGCTCAGCCTTAGCCCCGAGCAATCCTAGAGGGAACTGAACCGGACGCTTTTCAGCCCTCGCCCACCGGTCAATATTCTTTAAGGCGTGATGCCCCGCAGCAGCAGTTGCGGCGATATCGGTAAGCATGCTTTGTTCAATCGCTCGATTTCCAAAATCTGCGCTCATCGCTTTGGCTAAGGCCTCGCCATGCTCTTTCACCAGTGCATTCGCGCGCTTGATGCGATCTTTGCGTACTGAAATATCCTCTGGCCGCGACGCTGTGAAGGCATCTCGCTGGCGTTTTAGCAAGGCTTCCAACTCATCTCGCCGATCATCAGCCATCACATCTCTCCCCGATTTAGTTTCTATTTGCGACCAGTGTTGCGCAAACCTAAACGACTGGCAAGCGTTAGACTGCATGTTTGCCATCACGCGCCTGCATCCCTACATGCGCCGCGAACTCAATCATTAAGGAAAGGCCCCTCTCAATGGCTCAATTCTCCGCTGAAGATCCGATCGTAATCTTATCGTATGCGCGCACGCCAATGGGCGGGATGCAAGGGGCTCTTTCCGATGTGTCTGCGACAGATTTGGGCGCGACAGCAGTAAAGGCGGCGGTCGAGCGGTCGGGCTTAGCCGGAGAGGACTTTGACAGAGGCTATATGGGCTGCGTTCTTCCCGCCGGTCTGGGACAAGCGCCTGCACGCCAAGCGATGATCAAAGCCGGCCTGCCGAAGTCTGTCGAAGCAACCACGGTAAATAAGGTGTGCGGCAGCGGAATGCAGACCGTGATTATGGGCGCCGAAGCGCTTGCCAGTGGCAGCGTGGATGCCGTCGTGGCTGGCGGTATGGAAAGCATGACCAACGCGCCTTACCTTCTTAAAAAGCACCGATCTGGTGCGCGCATCGGCCATGACACAGCATACGATCACATGTTCCTTGATGGGCTAGAAGATGCCTATGAGAAAGGCCGTGCGATGGGCACATTCGCACAAGACACCGCCGACGAGTATCAGCTTACCCGCGAGCAACAGGACGAGTATTCGATCGAGTCGCTGCGCCGCGCGAACGCTGCGATTGAAAGCGGCGCATTTTCAGATGAAGTTGTCGCCGTCACCTATGCGACCCGCAAAGGCGAAGTGACGGTCGACACCGATGAGCAACCGGGCAAAGGCCGCCCTGACAAAATCCCAGCCCTGCGCGCCGCTTTTGCGAAAGACGGCACCATCACCGCTGCAACCTCTAGCTCAATCTCAGACGGTGCCGCAGCTGTTGTCATCACGCGCGAAAGCGTAGCCAAGGACAAAGGTGCAAAGCCAGTTGCGACCATTACCGCGATGGCAGCTCATGCGCGCGAGCCAAAGGACTTCACCGTCGCACCCGTTGGTGCAATTGAAAAAGTGCTGAAGAAAGCGGGATGGTCCGTCGATGATGTAGACCTTTGGGAAGTCAACGAAGCCTTTGCTTGCGTCGCCATGTTCGCGATGCGCGACATCGGGATCGATCATGCCAAGGTCAACGTCAATGGCGGCGCTACTGCATTGGGTCACCCAATCGGCGCCAGCGGAACGCGCATCCTAGTTACCTTGATCAACGCACTAAAGTCGCAAGGTAAGACCAAAGGCGTTGCCAGCTTGTGCATTGGCGGCGGTGAAGCCACTGCCATAGCTGTCGAGTTGGTCTAGCGCTTTAGCCTGAAGCCATGATATGGCTTACTTGGTTTATGAAATTAGGGGGAATTTCCATGCGTTTATTTGTTGTGTCTGCACTCGCTCTCACAATTGCTGCTTGCTCAGGCGAAGCGACCGCTGACAACGAGGGCGGCGTTGAAGGAACGGGTGACGAGGCTTCTGCGACTGAAGCCGCGCAAGTCGAAGCTTTTTCGCCCGGGACGTACAATCTGCTTGAAGACTCAGAGAAAGATGCAGGAGGCAAGGAAGCTTTGAAGCTCACTCTCGGAGCTGATGAAACTTTCGAGGTGAAAGAAGGCGACCGAGTAGAAGCAACCGGGACCTACTCTGTCAGCGACATCGAAGGGGGCCGGAAGGCCTGCTTTGTCGAACCTGAAGAAGACCCCGAAGATGAAGGTTTTTGTTTTACAGTTGGCGCGCGGCAAGACGATGGAACTTGGACCGCTACCAATCCAGGGGGTGAAACAGCTACAATGACCTATATTGGCGAGTAAAGGTAATGCGCGCCGGTCGGCTTAGGGCTTTCTCACGCCCCATAGTCGGCCGGCATTTATCCAACCGGTGCGACCGCCAATATCGAGCTCGCACCACGAGCCATCGCATCCCAACAAATCACCGACAACGCCTGGTTCAGCGCGCCAACTTACTGTGGCACCCTTTTTAGGTGAGGCATGCATATCCGCAAGGCCTTCGCCCACGACAAGCGCGCTTCGGGTCGGGCTAAGCTGACTGCTCGCGACCCAACCTTGCGTACCATCTGGATCGCGCACCAAACGCCACCCGTCGAGCAAGCGCACAACTTTGACCGGCAATCCTGTGCGTTTGTACACCCAATCAATCGGATATTCCTGACTAGGGCCAACGCGCATATTCACTTCATCGAACTTGAGCGATGCCCAATAGGGCGCTTCACGATCCTGCGCCGTTGCTGGGGCAAACGCCAGCACCGCCGCAAAAGCGAGCGCGATCATAGATTTAGTAAAGAGACGCAGAGATTTCATAGATTGGCCGGATAGCAACTGATAAGGAGGTTTTTCAAGGTGCCTCATGACGTCATTCGCGTCCACTGTTTCAAAGCGGGACGCGTGGGCTTGGGTGCGCTGGGCTTGACCGCAATGGTGGTCTCGCATTAGCCGGGCTGAATGGCCCAACCCTCGACCGCCCCACATTTCTCGACTGGTAAACCACGCGTCATCGTGACCCGGCATTTGATGCCCAGTGTTGAGACACGCTTGGTCGAATTGTTCGACACCACGCTCAACCGCGAGGACGAACCAATGAGCCGCGATCAATTGGTCGAAGCGATGCAAAACTGCGATGTCTTGGTTCCGGCAGTCACGGATAAGATTGACGCAGACATGATCGCCGCTGCTGGCGAAGATCTGCGACTAATTGCGAGCTTCGGAGCAGGGACCGAGCACATTGGCCTTGCGGCCGCGGCCAAGCGCAAAATCCTCGTGACGAACACGCCCGGCGTGTTCACCGACGACACCGCAGATATTGCCATGGCCGGGATCATTGGAGTGCCCCGCCGCATCCGTGAAGGCACTGGGTTGGTGCGCAGCGGCAAATGGACCGGGTGGGCACCATCAGGACTTTTGGGACGCAAGCTTGGTGGAAAAGTTCTTGGTATCATCGGCATGGGTCGGATCGGCCAAGCGGTCGCACACCGCGCACGCGCGTTCGGATTAGAAGTCACCTATACCAACCGCAAGCGCTTGCCTGAGGCGGTCGAGGGGATGCTGAATGTCCGCTTTGTTGATCATGTGGATGACCTGCTGGCCGAGGCGGATATTCTCACTTTGCATTGCCCACTAACCGATGAAACCCGCAACCTCCTCGACACACGGCGCATCGGACTGATGAAACCGTGGGCTAGCATCATCAACACCGCGCGCGGAGAATTGATCGATCAAGAAGCATTGATCGCCGCGTTGGAAGAAGGGCGGCTCGCTGGCGCAGGTCTGGATGTCTATCCCAACGAACCACATGTCGACCGCCGATTGATCGACCACCCCAATGTGATGACCCTGCCGCATATTGGCAGCGCCACCGCCGAAGGGCGCGAAGCCTCTGGCGAAAAGATCATCGCCAACATCCGCTTTTGGGCCGATGGACACCGTCCACCCGATCAAGTGCTGACAGCGTTGATTGGATAAGGCACACTGGCGAAAATGACTGATGAAGCGCCTGCTCCAGAAAATCTCTGTATAAAGTGCGGATTGTGCTGCAATGGCGCGCTGTTCGACTATGGCCCGCTTGCCGACGACGAAGTTGAAGGAATGCGCGAAGCAGGCCTGACCATCCTAGAGGACAATAAGAAGTTTGGTTTTGGCCTGCCCTGCCCGCAGATCGATGGAGCAGTTTGCCAAGTTTACGAAAAGCGCCCACAAACCTGCTGCGCCTTTCGTTGCGAGGTATTGAAATCAGTCGAGGCCGGTGACCTGGCGTATGAGGAAGGCTTGCAGCACGTTGAGCAAGGCCGGGCGGCGCTCGCTCAGGTTCATGCCCAACTGCCAGAGCGTGCTACCATCACCGATGCAAGACGCTGGCGGCGCGAAGCCAGTCAGGCGGATGCCTCTGAAGCGCTCAACGCTTCACCAATGTTGATGATGGCGCTGGGAATGCTCGATCTGATTTTAGACCAGCATTTCCGCAAACCGGGCCAAAGGCAGGTTATGCCAGTGGATCAGGACTGACGCGCTTAGAGATTGTCGTGTTGCGGCATGCCAAGAACATGGAAACCGCCATCCACGCGGATGATCTCACCCGTCGTGCAAGACCCAGCATTCGAACACAGATAAACTGCTGTACCGCCAACCGCTTCCAAGCTCGCATTTTTGCGCAGCGGCGCATTCGTCTCAGTGTGCTTCCAGGTCTTGCGCGCGCCACCAATCGCGGAACCCGCAAGCGTCTTCATTGGTCCCGGACTGACCGCATTCACTCGAATACCATCGGGGCCAAGATCATCCGCTAGATAACGCACAGAGGCCTCCAAAGCGGCTTTGGCCACGCCCATCACGTTGTAATTCGGCGTCACGCGGGTTGACCCCATATAAGAGAGCGTAAGCATTGTGCCGCCATGCTCGCGCATCATTGGATAGGCTCTGCGCGCGATTTCAATGAAACTGTAGGCGGAGATATCCAGTGAGTTCTTAAAGTTCTCACGCGAGGTATCGAGAATGCGTCCCGTTAGCTCGGATTTATCGGAGAAGGCGACGGCATGGATGACAAAATCCAACCTGCCCCAACGTTCCTGAAGCAAAGCAAAG
>CAZOLE010000044.1:0-10189 GCA_964580445.1 uncultured Porphyrobacter sp. | reverse complement strand
CGCACTGGTCCCAGCACTTCGCTGCCTGGATGCGAGCGGGTTGGGAACACTGGTGAAAGCATCACTGCATCAGCGCCCTTGCGCCTAGCCTGCGCGATTTCACGCATCGAATGCACCGCCACGATCTGAATCAGCCCCCGCCGTGTCGGCCACAGGGCCAGCGGCGCGCCATAAACCCCGTCGGCGCCCCATTCGGTCGCGGTTAGCGCGCTGTCTGCAAGGATTACCATGTGACCACGCGCTTTCGCGAAGCGGCGTAGCTCGCAAAAACGCTCCCATCGTTCGGGATCGCCAAGGTGATAATGGCGGTACACAAAGCCACTGCCCCGCGGCATTTTGCGCAAAACTTGCTCAAGCACAGCATCGTTGCGGCTATCAGAAATTAGCCAAACGTGCGGCAGGGTCTGGTCTCGTGCCATAGCGGCGCTATAGCGCGCCATCATGGAGAATGCAGCCTCTCGCTTAGCCGAAGTCGACGCCAATATTGCGAAATATTGCCAAATCGCCAGGCGCGAGCGTCAAGACGTGACACTGATCGCGGTGAGTAAGACCCATCCAGCGGACCGAATTTTGCCCTTGCTCAAAGTTGGTCAGCGGGTTTTTGGAGAGAACCGCGTGCAGGAAGCGCAACAAAAATGGCTTGCCCTGCGCGAAGCATACCCGGATGTTGAGCTGCATTTGATCGGCCAATTGCAGTCGAACAAAGCCGAAGAAGCGGTGGAGTTGTTCGATTGCATCCATGCACTGGACCGGCCTAGCCTTTTGAAAGCGCTTGCCAAAGCAATGGACAAGACGGGTAAGCGCGTGCCGTGCTTTGTGCAGGTCAATATCGGGGATGAAGCGCAAAAGGGTGGGTGCCCAATTGCTGAACTGCCTGAGTTCCTTGCTAAAGTGCGCGATGCCAATGTCCCGCTCGCTGGCTTAATGTGTTTGCCCCCAGCCGGTATCGAGCCCGCGCCATTCTTCGCGTTTCTCTCCAAGCTTTCGCAAGACAATGGCGTTGAAGGCTTGAGCATGGGAATGAGCGGCGACTACGAAACAGCGGTGCAATTGGGGGCGAGCCATGTGCGCGTTGGCACGGCTTTATTCGGAGAGCGCGGCGCGTGATGGACGCGCAATCCTGCGATTTGGAACGCCTTGAAAGGGAAGGGCGATTGCGCACATTGGTGGCCCGTGCTGGCGAGGATTTTTCGTCAAACGATTATTTGGGCCTTGCGCATTCCGATATCTTGCGCGGGCTTGCCGAAGCGGCGCTTGCGCGCGGAGTGGCGGTCGGATCGGGCGGTTCGCGGCTCTTGCGCGGCAATTGCGAAGAGCATGAAGCACTCGAAGCCGAAGCGAGCGCGTTCTTTGATCGTCCAGCTGCGCTGTTCATGCCTACGGGTTTCAGCGCCAACAGCGCGGTGTTCGCGACATTGCCCCAAAGCGGTGACCTGATCTTTTATGACGAATTGGTGCATGCAAGTGTCCATGACGGCTTGCGCCTCACCCGCGCGGACACCCGCAAAGTACAGCACAATGACGCACAGGCCTTTGACGATGCGATTGGCGATTGGCGCGGCCAAGGAGGCACCGGCAAGCCGTGGATCGCTGTGGAATCGCTTTACAGTATGGATGGCGATTTTGCTCCGCTCGACGCGCTCCAAGAGGTCGCTAACCGTCATGATGCGATGTTGGTCGTCGATGAAGCGCATGGGACCGGCGTTTTTGGTGAGGGCGGGCGCGGATTGCTAAGTGGCGTGGCAATGCCTGACAATCTCATCACCTTGCACACTTTTGGCAAAGCGCTGGGGTGCGAAGGCGCGCTGCTGTGCGGACCGCAAACTATGCGAAACCACCTGATCAATCGGGCGCGTGCTTTCATTTTCTCAACCGCGCCCTCGCCGCTAACTGCAGCAATAGCACGCGGATCGCTGGCGTTGATGCCGGATATGGACGATCGGCGCGCTGCTTTGCAAAGCCGCATCACAAAAGCGCGCGAACGGCTAGAGCCGCTGGGCGCGACGTGCCACGGTTCGCCGATTTTCCCGCTTATCTTGGGTGATAATGAGCGCGCTATGGCGCTAGGCAATGCCATGCGCGAGGCAGGTTTTGATGTGCGCGGGATCCGCCCGCCAACTGTGCCGGAGGGGAGCGCTCGGTTACGGATCGTGATGACCTTGAACGCCAGCGATACCGCGTTTGACCTTTTTGCCGAGACGCTGCAGGAATTGCTCGGATGAGAGGGTTCGTCGTCACTGGGACCGATACCGAAATCGGCAAAAGCGTGTTCGCCGCTGGACTAACTTCCTTGATCGGTGCGCACTATTGGAAGCCGGTTCAGGCCGGGCTTGACGATGACGGTTTTGGCACCAGCGACCGTGAGCGCGTTGCGCGGCTGGCGGGCGTGTCAGGTGATCGAATGATCCCGGAAGCCTATTGCTTGAACACCCCATGCTCTCCGCATCAAGCCGCGGCGATTGATGGCGTCGCGATTGACGCGGGCAATCTTGCCGTGCCGCAAGTCGATGGCCCGTTGGTGATCGAAGGGGCAGGCGGGGCACTGGTTCCGCTGTCGGATGAGCTTCTTTACGCTGATATCTTTGCCCGCTGGCAGCTTCCTACTATTATCGTCGCGCGCACCGGGCTTGGCACTATCAATCACAGCCTACTGACGCTGGAGGCCTTGCGCGCCCGCCAAGTTCCGATTGCAGGCATAGCCTTTGTGGGCGACGAAAACGCCGAAACACAGCGGGTGATCTGCGCGATTGGCAAGGTGAAACGTCTGGGTAGATTGCCGATGCTCGATCCGCTCACTCCGCCCGCGTTGAAACAGGCCATGGCCGACAATTTCTCAATAGAGGATTTTGAATGAACCGCTCCCCGGTCTGGCACCCTTTTACGCAGCACGGCTTGGGTGAGCCAATCCCGTTGGTCGAACGCGCTGAAGGCGCGCATCTGTTCACGCAAGATGGCCGGAAAGTGGTCGACGCGATTTCAAGTTGGTGGGTGACGACGCATGGCCATTGCTATCCGCCCATTGTCGAGGCGATCCAAAAGCAAGCCGGTAAGCTGGATCAGATGATCTTTGCCGGTTGGACACACGAACCTGCTGACCGGCTGGCGCGCGAATTGGTCGATATTTTGCCATGCGATCTGCCATACGTGTTCTACTCCGATTCCGGATCAACCGCTGTAGAAGTTGCGCTCAAAATGGCGCTTGGCTTTTGGGCCAATGAAGGCAGCGATCGACACCGCATCATCGTGATGGAGAACTCCTATCACGGCGACACAATCGGCACGATGTCGATCGGCGAGCGCGGGGTTTTCAATCAAGCCTATGAGCCGATGTTGTTTGAAGTCGATTCTATCCCCTTTCCGCACCAAGGCTCAGAGCAAGCCACGTTGGATGCGCTGGAGCTTTATTGCGCAAACCCGCAAGCCGCCGCGTTAATTGTGGAGCCGCTGCTGCTCGGCGCGGGAGGGATGCTGACTTACAGCCCAGCGGTTTTGAAAGAGATGCACGCAATCTGCGCGATGCATGGGGTATTGTTTATCGCCGACGAAGTGATGACCGGATGGGGCCGGACGGGCACTCTGCTTGCCTGCGAACAAGCGGGCGTGAACCCCGATATCGTGTGCTTGGCCAAGGGCATAACGGGCGGCGTGGTTCCGCTTGCGGCGACATTGGCGAGCACCGCGATCTATGATGCGCATTTTTCCAAAGATCGCACCAAGACGTTCTACCATTCCTCCAGCTTCACCGCGAACCCGATTAGCTGCGCAGCCGCCTTGGCGAATATCACGGTCTGGCGAAATGAGCCGGTGCAAGAGCGCATCGATAATTTGGGCGCACGCCAGCAAGCCGGGCTGGATATGCTGAGCGCTTTGGATGGCATCGAAAATGCGCGGCGTTGCGGCACGATGATGGCAGTTGATTTTGCCGTCGGTGAGAGCGGATATTTGTCACAAATCGGCCCACAATTGCTGCGTTTCTTCCGCGAGCGTGACATGCTGGTTCGACCGCTCGGAAACACAGTTTATGTCATGCCGCCATACTGCATTTCAGAAGGTGACTTGAGCGCCATTCACACTGCGATTGGCGAAGCCCGAGCGGAGCTGAGTTAGGTAAAGATCAGGCGTCTTCGAGCTGTTCTTGCATCTCGTCGCTCGCCGCGTCGATCAAGGCCTCTTCGATTTCGGCCAAACGCTTTTTTGCGGTGATCTTTGCACCCGTCAGATCGGTAACATAGAATGTGTCAGTCGCGCTTTCACCATAGGCGGTGATGTGCGCCGATTGCACGATCAAATTGGCTTTGTAGAGAGCGTAAGCCAACCGGTTCAACAGTGCTGAACGGTCGCGTGCGCGGACTTCGATGACAGTAAAGTGGTTGGAGGCTGAGTTGTCGAAAATGACTGCTGGCGCGACGTCGAACGTCTTGGCCCGTGAATGCGAAAGCGGCCTCGCTGCCAACTTTGGCACTAGCTCAACTTGCGCCAACAATGCGTCGCGAATGCCTTTTTTGAGCCGGTCGATTTGCAGCTCTTCGCGGAAAGGCTCTCCCTTGGCGTTCTGGACAAGGAAATTGTCAATCGCATAGCCGTTTCGGGCGGTGTGAATGCGCGCATCAATGATGTTCGCGCCCGCCAGATTGATTCCTCCGGCGATCCGGCAAAACAGGCCCGGATGGTCGGCTGCGATGACGCTAACTAATGTTGCGCCGCGCTCTTCATCAACCTCGCAATGGATCGACAATTGTTCATCCAAGCGTCGAGCTTCCTCATACTGGATGAGGTTTTTGGCGATGATATCTTCGGGTTCAGCGATCCAATAGGCGTCTGCGAGCAAGTCGCCAAAGTCGACGACGAGGCCGCTTTGCTGCGCTAGAATTTCGCCGGTCGCCTGTTTTTTTGCTGCGACGCGTTCCGTCCGACCATGGCGCATATGGCCAAGGCGCAGTCGCTCCTGCGCCGCGTCATAGAGCTCACCGATCAATTGGCCTTTCCAGCTGTTCCAAGTGCCCGGACCAACCGCGCGAATATCGACGATGGTCAGGATTACGAGGTTGCGTAGCCGGTCGATTGTTTTCACTTCGCCGACGAAATCCTCAACGGTTTTGGGATCGGTGATATCGCGTTTCTGAGCGGTCGAGCTCATCAAGAGATGTTGCAGGACCAGCCACGCGACAAGTTCTGTTTCTTTCTTGTCTAAGCCAAAACGCGGGCACAGCTCATGCGCGACCTCTGCGCCCAAAACTGAGTGATCTCCGCCCCGTCCCTTGGCGATATCGTGCAATAGCACGGCGACATAGATCGCGCGGCGTGAGCCAACTTTGTGAATTTGTTGGGTTGCGCGCGGATGGTCGTTTTCGAGCAGTCCGCGTTCAATCTGGCTAAGCAGTCCAATGGCCCGGATCGTGTGCTCATCGACAGTGTAGTGATGATACATGTCGAACTGCATCTGCGCGTTCACTTTGCCAAAATCGGGCACGAAGCGGCCAAACACATTGGCTTCGTTCATCCAACGCAGAGCGGTTTCGGGATCATTCTTGCCGCACAGCAAATCAAGGAAAAGCGCATTGGCGCGTTTATCTACGCGCACTTTGCCATTGATCAGTTTGGAATCGCGGTCAGCCTGCCGCATCGTTTCGGGATGCACTTCGAGGCGATTGGCCTCGGCTAGCTGGAACACTTCGATGAGGCGCACCGGGTCCTTTTTGAACCATGTGTCGCTGGGAGCCTGTATCCGCCCGTTCTGAACTTTATAACCCTTCAGACTGTGCGGCTTGGCCTTCCAACCAGCGAAGAAACCGCTGCGCGCGCGCTTCTTGGCAAATTCCTCGTCTAGATGCGCAAGGAATACTCCAGTGAGATTGCCGACCCGCTTCACTTGCAAGAAGTAGAATTGCATGAACCGCTCAACCGCGCTTTTGCCCGGACGATCTGCGAAGCTCATCCGCGCGGCGACTTCGCGTTGAAGGTCAAAAGTCAGCCGATCCTCGGCGCGATTTGCTATTACATGCATGTGGCAGCGCACCGCATGCAGAAACCCTTCGGCGCGACGAAAGCTGCGATGTTCAAGTTTCGTCAGAAGGCCAACACCGACCAGATCAGCGCCGGTTTCGACCTTGTGAATATATTTGCCGATCCAATAGAGCGTTTGCAGATCGCGCAAGGCCCCCTTGCCATCTTTGACATTGGGTTCAACGACATAGCGGCTATCGCCCATGCGTTTGTGGCGGTCGTTGCGTTCGGTGAGCTTCTGCGAAAGGAAGGTGCTTTCGCTGCCGCGCACCACATCGTTCCAAAACTTGGTGCGCAGCTCATCATATAGCTCTTGATCGCCCCAGATCAGCCGGCCTTCGAGCAAAGCTGTTCGGATCGTCAAATCCTCTTTGGCCATTTTCATCGTATCGGCGATTGTTCTGCTCGAGTGCCCGACTTTGAGGCCCAGGTCCCACATCAGGTAGAGCATCGCTTCGA
This sequence comes from uncultured Porphyrobacter sp., assembly GCA_964580445.1. GTDB lineage: Bacteria > Pseudomonadota > Alphaproteobacteria > Sphingomonadales > Sphingomonadaceae > Erythrobacter. The sequence continues at coordinate 3,727 of CAZOLE010000044.1, read as the reverse complement.
TGACTTGTTCACACCAAGGCGCGCGCTTCATCGGCGTGATAAATGCGATATCGACATCGGAATGCGGCGCCATTTCCGCGCGCCCATACCCGCCCACCGCCAGCACTGCGAGCCGCTCGGCAGCGGTGCGGTTGTAAGCGGGATGCATGAATTCGGTCACGTAATCGTGGATCACCCGGACCAACTGATCGATTAGGAATGAGTGCCCGTGAACGCATTCATAACCCGCTGACGGTTTTTCGCTGAGACGGCGCGATAACTCCGCGCGACCTTTCTCCAACGCATCGCTCAACACCGACAATACCGCAGGGCGCGCGTTGTCGCTGGCATCCTGAGCTAGCTCCGTGATGGCACCCGCGAGTGCGCGTCGGTCGACAATCGCACGCTGATTTGGGACGCGCGGCGCACTCATGCCAAAGGCTCAGATTGCGCTGCGAGCACCATCATGCCGCTTCGATTTTTGCGCGATATTCCGCGCGCAGCGATTTTTTGTCGATTTTTTGCGTACCTAGGCGCGGCAGCGGGTGTGACACTACCCAGATGTGCTCTTCGAGCGGCACTTTGAACGGCGCAATGCGTGACAGCAAAAACTCGCGCAGCTGCGCAGGTTCCATTGCATCGCGCCCTTCCTTCACATTGAAGATAGCCGCGGGAACTTCGCCAAAGCGATCATCGGGTAGGCCAAAGACCGAGCATTCGGCCACGTCGCTATTCGCGTAGATCGCATCTTCCACTTCGATACAGGTGATATTCTCACCGCCGCGAATGATGATATCCTTCTTTCGGTCGACGATGTAGAGATATTCGTCTTCGTCGAGATAGCCCAGATCGCCTGTGCGGAAGAACTGGTCCTTGGTGAAAGCCGCCTGTGTGGCCTCATCATTTTTCCAATAGCCGCGGAAATTTGCGACTGTTCGGATGCTAACTTCGCCGGTCGTTCCTTGTGGTAGTTTGTTGCCATCGTCATCGAGGATAGCAACTTCGACCATGGGAGCACTGGCGCGGCCGGTAGAGCCGGGCTTTGCCAGGTAATTCTCGTTGAAGTTACCACAGCCCACGCCGTTGGTTTCGGTCAAGCCATAGCCAAGCAACGGGAATCCTTCTGGGAACGCTTCCTTGATCTTCGTCACATGCTCCAACGGACGCGGCGCGCCGCCAGCGGCGAAACTGGTGCATGCAGAAAGATCGTAATTCTCGCGATCCGGGTGTGTGGCGATCTCATAGCTCATCAGCGGAACGCCGACAAAATAGGTCACTTTCTCCTCGGCCATGAGCCGCAGGGCTTCGCCGCCATCCCATTTTGGCATCAACACCAACTTCCTCGCAATCGCATAGCTTTGCAGGAACAAAGGCACTTCGCCGGTAACATGGAACAAGGGAACCGCGACCAACGCACAAGGTTGGGCGGAGAGGTCTTTGCCCTGACTTTCGAGCAGAAGCTTGGCCATCGCGCTTTGGCTGACATAGCTCATCGTGCCATGCACAACGCCGCGATGATCGGACCATGCACCCTTGGATTTTCCGGTAGAGCCCGAGGTGTAAAGGATTGTCGCAATGTCATCAGGACCCAGTTGCCCCAGCATTGCCATCGCAACTGACGGGCCCTCAACATTGGGTACGGACCAGACATTGGCGAGCCCTTCGGATGGAGCCTTGTCGTGTTCGATCATAATCAGCGCAGCATTGTGCGGATGGCCTTCAAGCCGTTTCGCGCGGCCAGCATCGGCAATCACCAAATTGCACTCCGCCAGATCAATTCCGTAGGCCAGCTCTTCGCCGGACCAGAAACCGTTGAGCAGGGTCACACAGCCGCCAGCCATCGCGATGCCCATGTAGGCGACGATCCAGTTGGCAGAGTTGCGCGCAGCGATGCCAATGCGGTCGCCTTTTTCGATGCCATGTGTTTGAACGAGACTCTCTGCGACACAAACCGCCGCAGCATAGGACTCTCCAAAGGTCATGCGTATGTCACCATCGACAATAAACGGCACGTCTTTGTGTTCATTGCAGAAATGCGCGAAATAATGCGCGAGGCTAGGGGGAGATATCGCAAAGGCGGGCATCGTTGTGCCGTCGCGTTCAAATGGGACCGTAGCAAAGGGCTGACCTTCCTTGGTCAGTTCGCCGATAATGTGCTCTAGCGCGGTATCAAGCTGGCTTGGCATGCGTTTCTCTTTCCTTCTTTGGTCCCAATTATTTGTCCGGTGACCACCGATTTGCCGCGATCCCCTTCGCGTCTTTGGTGGTTAAGGGCTTCTAAGTCCCTTTTCCCTGAACCCGTGCTGTGCCAAAAGCGCGCAATCAAAGCCGCCATTGGGTCGCTAACAGGCTACTAAGAGGTACATTTAGTGCTGTCACTACTCGCTGCAAGCGGCGCCGCTGCTGATCCGATCTATTGGTCGGACCTGGGGCTGTTTGAAGGCTTCAATTTGGGCTTTTTTACGCTACGGTTTTACTCGCTTGCGTATCTAATCGGGCTTGGGTTCGCTTATTGGCATTTGTCGAAAATGCTAAAGGCACCCGGCGCCCCGATGGCACAGCGCCACGCCGATGATCTGTTTTTCTACTGCATTCTTGGAGTGATTCTCGGTGGTCGGCTGGGTTATGCGACTTTTTATGAGCCTAGCCTCTGGACCGATTTTTCGGGTGACGGCTTTATCAGTTGGAAGTTGCTCAGGCTGTGGGATGGCGGGATGAGCTTCCATGGTGGTTTAGTCGGAGTCCTCGCAGCGATCACTTGGGTGACTTACCGCGACAAACTCTCCTGGATCCGCGTGTGTGACTTTATCGCGGTCAATGTTCCGATGGGCATGATGCTTGGACGGTTGGCGAACTTTAACAATGGCGAGCTTTATGGCCGCGCGAGCGATGTCAGTTGGGCGATGGTTTTCCCCTCGGACGCATTGCAAGTCGCGCGTCACCCTAGCCAGCTTTATCAAGCCGCTTTGGAAGGGCTCGCTTTGCTAGTTATTCTCATGCTGTTGTTCTGGATGACCAAAGCGCGCTATCGTCCCGGATTGCTGGTGGGTATCTTCACATTGGGTATGGGAATTGCGCGGTTTGTTAACGAATTCTTCCGCGAACCTGATCCACAACTGGCCGACTTTGCGGCGCGAACCGGACTATCGATGGGGCAATGGCTGACAATACCGCTGATCTTGATTGGATTGATTGTCACGATTTACGCCGTGATGCGCAAACCTGTGGGGACGGGCGCGAGCAGCAATCTCAAGGACGCTTAGGCGCTCTCACCCTTGATGAAAGGCGGCGCAGCGTCTTTCGCTTGATTGAAATCGATGGCAGCCAGCGGGTTGTACGGCCTGAACCAAGCGTAGCCGAATTGAAGGTGGCCGCTGAGGTGGCGGCGCAAGCTAAAGCCAAAGAAGCTGCCGCTGCTCAGGCTAAAAAAGCTGCAGAAAAGCGCGCTCGCGAAAAGGCTGACGCTGAAGCGCGCGCAAAACGTGAAGCTGAGGAGCGCGCAAAAGAGGAGGCCGTCGCGATAGCGGCGGCCCAAGCGCGCGCGAAACGCGCCGCTGAAGCGAAATCCAAGAAGGCGGCTGAAGAAAAAGCCAGACAGGAAGAGCGTGAAAAAACCCGGCGAGCTAATGCCGAAGGGCAAGCTCGCAAGAAAGCCCGAGCCAAAGCGGCAGCGGAAGAGAAGGCGCGCAAAGCGGCGGAGGCTAAGACGAAGGAAGAGGCCGAAGCTAAAGCGTACGCGAATGAGAAG
>CAZOLE010000043.1:0-10273 GCA_964580445.1 uncultured Porphyrobacter sp. | reverse complement strand
CAGTTACTCGGTTGAGCTTTGCGGTGGGACGCATGTGAAAGCGACCGGTGATATCGGGCTGTTCCGCATTATCAACGAGAGCGCTGTATCCTCCGGAGTCCGGCGGATCGAAGCGCTAACTGGAGATGCTGCACGGCTCTGGCTTGTTGAGCGAGAAGAAGCGCTTAAGGCGGCTGCAAGCGTGATCCGCGCCGCGCCCGATGAAGTGCCTGCGCGCGTTGCCACATTGCTTGATGAGCGCAAAAAACTAGAGAAGGAATTAGCCGAGGCCAAAAAAGCGCTGGCGCTGGGCGGCGGCGGAGCGGCCGGAGGGGCAACCAACGCAGACGAGGACATTTGCGGGATCACCTTTAGCGGGCAGGTGCTCGAAGGCTTGAACCCTAAGGAAATGCGTCCCCTTCTCGACGAGGCCAAACGACGCCTTGGCTCCGGTGTCGCCACGATCGTTGCGGTCAATGACGGCAAAGCCAGTATCGCTGCCGCGGTAACCGATGACTTGACTGAGAAGTTAAGCGCAGTCGATCTGGTGCGCGCTGGGGTTGAGGCGCTCGGCGGAAAAGGCGGTGGTGGACGCCCTGATATGGCGCAAGGCGGCGGTCCAGATGGCAGCAAAGCCGAAGAGGCAATGGCCGCTGTGAAATCCAAGCTAGGCGGTTAAGCCGGAGCCTCGATCTCCGCTTCCGCGTTAGAGCTATTGCGAAGTTTTGGACGGTCAGCCAACATTCCGTCGCGTTCGAGCCGTTCGCGAAACTCATCGCGTTTCTCATGAATTGAGGCGATGACTGGGCCCATTGCGACGCCAATATCGACCAGCACGGCCTCTGATAGTTGGAGCGAGCTTTCCAAGTTCTCCGGCACTGCATGGCTCGCGCCCGCACGGTATAAGGCAGCCGCATGATCGGTGTCGCGAGCGCGGGCCACGATCAACAGGTCTGGACAATTCTTGCGCAGTTTTGAGACCAGACGCTGGGCCAAGACCGGTTCGTCCATTGTCAGCACAACCGCAGACGCATTTTCGACTCCAAGTCGCGACAGTGCATCGCCGCGAGCCGCATCGCCAAAGGTCGCGCGATAACCATCGCGCTTTGCTGCCACGATCAAATCCGGATCAGAATCGAGCGCAACATAGGGTTGATCATGCGTCGCGAGCATATCCGCAATGAGCCTTCCGACCCGGCCAGCTCCGATGATGATTGTTCGCGCTTCGCCATTGTCTTCATCGGGCAATTCAGGTGTGTCTTCGACTCTGCGCGCAATCACCCGACCAAGTTTTGCGAGGAGCGGCGTGATGGTCAGGCCGATGGCTGTGACGATCTGCCAGAATTGCGCGGTTTCTGTATCGATGACCAGCGCGCTTGTTGCCGCCGCGAGGACGATCAATGTCGTCTCACTTGGGCTTGCCATCAAGACGCCAGTTTCGGTCGCAGTGCTGCGGCGCGCTCCCATCATACGCAGCAGAGTGCCAGTAATGATCGCTTTGAACACGAGGACACCGATGACCGCTGCCATGATCTCGCCAATATTGTTCCAGATCGCGACCACATCGACGCTCATGCCGATGGTGATCAAGAACACGCCCAGAGCAAGGCCCTTAAACGGGAGCATGATGCTTTCAACTTCGCCGTGATACTCGGTCTCCGCGATCAGCAGACCTGCGATCAGAGCGCCGACAATTGGTGAGAGACCGACCACTGCGGTGGCGAGGCTTGAGCCGATTACAACCAGCAAGGACGCAGCGAGGAAGAGTTCGGGGCTTTTCGTCCGAGCTGCTTGAGAGAACAGCCGGGGCAGGGCGAAGCGGCCAAAGACCAGCAGAGCGGCAACGACCAACCCGCCTTGCCAAAGCGTATCGGTTAGCCCTGTCCAGCCTTCCGCCTGAGCATTGGGAGCGAGCGCTCCAAGTACGAAAATGATCGGGACGATCATGATGTCTTCGAACAGCAACATTGAAAGTGCGGCGCGACCGACCGCAGTTTTGGTCCCGGAAATTGGTAGCACAATCGCTGTGGAAGAGAAGGCGAGTGCAAACCCCAATGCAAGTGCGCCGGTCCAAGTCATACCGCTCACAAAACTGAAAAAGGCTGCTGAAACGCTACCAATGATGAGCAGTTCAAGAGAACCAAGCCCAAATACCAGTCGGCGCAGTTGCCATAAACGGTTGAAGGAGAGTTCCAACCCGATCGCAAACAGCAGCAGGATTATCCCGAAATCTGCGAAGGGTGTTAACCGTTCAGGATCCGAGATTGTGACATAGTTTAGCCAAGGCACCTCTTCGACAAGCTTGCCGAGGCCAAACGGTCCAACCAGCACTCCGATAAGGATGAAGCCGATAATCGGCGTAATTCGAAAGCGGGCGAAGACGGGTATGACGAGGCCTGCCGCGCCGAGGATAACCAGCGCGTCTGACATTACCGGTGAAAAGGTGAGTTCGCCTGCCACAGCACAAGCGTCTAACGCGCTTGTGCTGTCCTGTCATCCACTGCTTGGCGCGCAAGTGGCGCTTAAATAAGACAAAGGCGGCTGCTCGCTTGGAGCAACCGCCTGTGATGTCATCGAGTTGAACGATTGGTCGGGTGAAAAACCTCAGCCAGCCATCGTCGTTTCAAGGTTGGTCACAATCGCCTCAAAGAACTGCTCTGTGGTCAGCCAGCTCTGACTTGGACCGATGAGCAGTGCCAAGTCTTTGGTCATCTGACCATTTTCAACCGTCTCAATGCAAACGCGCTCAAGTGTTTCGGCAAATTTGACCACTTCTGGGGTGTTGTCGAACTTGCCGCGATACATCAGGCCGCGCGTCCATGCGAAGATCGAAGCGATTGGGTTGGTCGAGGTCGCTTTGCCTTCTTGGTGCTGGCGATAGTGGCGGGTGACGGTGCCGTGCGCCGCTTCTGCTTCGACGCAGTCGCCGCTTGGTGTCATCAGAACCGAAGTCATCAAGCCCAGCGAGCCAAAGCCTTGTGCAACGGTGTCAGACTGAACGTCGCCGTCGTAGTTCTTACATGCCCACACGAACTTGCCGTTCCATTTCATCGCCGCTGCGACCATGTCGTCGATCAGGCGGTGTTCGTAATGGATGCCGGCTTCGGCAAATTTGTCTGCGAATTCTGCCTGATACACTTCTTCGAACAGATCTTTGAAGCGGCCATCATATTTTTTCAGGATAGTGTTCTTGGTCGACAGATAGACAGGCCATTTGCGATCAAGCCCGTAGTTCATCGAAGCGCGAGCGAAATCGCGGATCGAGTCGTCGAGGTTGTACATCGCCATCGCGACGCCGCTTGATTGGAATTCGAACACGTTAAGATCGATTTTCTCGCCATCTTCGCCTTCAAAAACCAACCGCAATTTACCAGCGCCAGGGATCAAGGTGTCTGTGGCGCGATATTGGTCACCAAATGCGTGACGGCCAACAACAATCGGATCGGTCCAACCCGGAACGAGACGCGGGACATTGTCGATTACGATAGGCTCGCGGAATACAACGCCGCCAAGGATGTTGCGGATCGTGCCGTTCGGCGAGCGCCACATTTGTTTCAGGCCAAATTCTTCAACGCGGGCTTCATCGGGAGTGATGGTCGCGCATTTAACGCCAACGCCGTGCTCTTTGATCGCATTCGCCGCGTCGATCGTAATCTGATCGTCGGTCTCATCGCGCTTTTCAATCGAGAGGTCGTAATATTTCAGGTCAATGTCGAGATATGGCAGGATCAAACGCTCGCGGATCCACTGCCAGATAATCTTGGTCATTTCATCGCCGTCGAGTTCGACAACCGGGTTCGCAACTTTGATCTTCTGCATGGCTAACGCTTTATCCTTCAGTTGGATTTCAAATGGTCAAATATGTCTGGAACAGACGGTTCTTGCGACGCGCTTTAGCAGAGGCTTGCTCGCTTGCAAGCTAAGCGGCCCCTGAAAAGGGCTATTGCCATGGCGTGAAACGGTAAAATTAGGAGCCGATGGTGGGCGTACCAAGATTTGAACTTGGGACCCCTACGATGTCAACATAGTGCTCTACCCCTGAGCTATACGCCCGCACCATCGGTCTTGCGCTTCCTTCAAGTAGGAGCGAAGCGGCGCGTTAGCGAAGCCTGCTCGCGGACGCAAGCGATTCGCGTGGAATCAATGTTGCTTACAGTGAAGCTTCGCGGGCTTCTTCAAATGTGCGTTCAACTTCGAGCACTAGATCGCGCAGATGAAACGGCTTTGAGAGCACTTTAGCGTGAGGTTGCTCGCGACTTGCGCGAAGACTAACCGCTGCAAAACCAGTGATAAACATCACTTTAGTACGCGGGCTGATCTCGGCGCAGCGCTGCGCCAATTCAATTCCGTCCATTTCAGGCATAACAATATCTGAAAGCAGCAGATCGTAGTGATCCTTCTCCAGCATCGGAACCGCATCTGTGCCGCGGTCGACGGTTTCCACCTGGTATCCTGCTTTTTCGAGCGCGCGCGACAAGTAGGTGCGCATCGCTTCTTCGTCTTCGGCAAGGAGAATTCGCGGGGAGTTATTTGTGCTCATACTGACGTTGTAACATGGAGCGCTTAAGAAGTCCTTCCCGTATTGATGCGTGCCCTGCATTGAGACGTTAAAATTAAATCGAGTAGATCTCTTGCTGGCGCTAACACTCAAATTGCCTGTTTGCGCTTTGACTCTGGTACCGAATGAAGGCAGCGTTCCGGCGCAATGACCTCGCGCGACTCAGATCCAATCGATACGCGAAACCCTGCGACCGAGCAGCCACGCAAAAGCGTTGCGATTGGTTCCTATTGCGGCGGGCAAATCGGCGAAGGCTTGGATCTACCGGCATTCCAGTACAACGCACCGACTTCTATGCCATTGCCGGTCCTGATTGCAGTTCCTCACGCGGGCAGAGCCTATCCGCAATCGGTTCTAGACCAAATGCGCGATCAAGAGCTGTGCCAGTTACGGTTGGAGGATCGCTATATCGATCATGTGGCCTTGGCGATCGCGAAGCAGACCGGGACGGGATTGTTGTTTGCGGACGCGCCGCGCGCACTGCTTGATCTCAATCGATCGCACACCGATGTCGATTGGGGAATGGTGCAGGGGGCTGGGCGCCAACGTGTTTCGCATCGCACCAACCCGAGCAGGCGAGCGCGAAACGGTTTGGGTTTGGTTCCGCGACGTTTGCCGGGTTTTGGCGAGATCTGGCGCGAACCTTTGCCGCGCGGCACTTTGGATCGTCGGATTGAAACAATCCATAGGCCTTATCATCAATTCCTTACGCGCGAACTCGAAGCGATCCGCGATTCATGGGGAGCGGCATTGTTGATCGATCTACACTCGATGCCACCCTTGCGCAGTGCAGGGGAGAGCCGGCCCGCACCGCGGATCGTTTTGGGTGATCGTTTTGGTGCGTCTTGCGCGAGTTCAATGGTCGCCAGAGCGTTTCGCTATCTAGATGATCAACCTTTCACGAGCGCTCATAACCGGCCATACGCGGGTGGGTATGTGCTGGATCGCCATGCAGCGCCATCGCGAGGCATTCATGCGATGCAGATCGAAGTGTGTCGTTCGCAATATCTTGACGACCATCTGTCTGAGCCAACTGGGAATATTGCTGTAGTTGCAAAAATGCTCGCTGGATTGGTTCGGGAGTTGGGAGCTGAAACGGCTCGATTTGGTAGCGCTACTGATATGGCTCAAGCAGCTGAGTAAAGCTGTTAACTTCAATGCCTAACTGATTGAAAAAGCCACCCCGTGCAACATTGCACGAGGTGGTCAAGGTTCAGGGAGGCTGCGCATAGAGCGCAGTCTACAGACGGTAATGAGGGGGCCGTCTGCCTGACCAATATGGGAAAAGTGCGCAGCCACTTCAAGAACAGTTGCGCACGCTATTTCCGTTCAGAGTGAGCGAATTTCTCGCTTAGTTCACAGTCGGCACCGTTCCGTTGGATGGCTCGGGAAGAGGAACTTTCCCTTGTACGCTTTGACGTTCGAACAGTTTACGCATCAGGTTCAAAGAGTACATATGCGCGTGGATCAGCATCAACATGCCGTTCTTGTTCAAAGCATCCAGTGTCTCACCAGAAAGCTCGCGTAGCTTCTTCTCATCGACCATTTTGAAACCGCGATAAACAAACGGAGCATCCGGGTTGTCGCCACGGGTGATAGCAATCTCACCGTCCATCAAGATGTCGAGTTTCGCAAGCTCTTCGAGGAATGCGCGAGTGCGATGGCCAGATTCTTCGAACTTCTTGCAGAAATCTAGAACATTCTGAGTGTATTCAGTCGGGTTGCCATCTTCGCCGAACAGAACTTGCCCGTCTTTCTGCTTCTTAACGACGTCGCAGCTTGGATCAAAGCAAAGCGACATGTCGTCAGAATCCTGCTGAAGCTTGGCCAAAATGAATGGATATCGGCGCACATAAGCGGGCACATAAACGTCGGGGACCAGCTTGCCATCGTCGTCCATAAAGGTGTTCACGCCTTCATTGAGGCCGAACAGAGCGATTGGCAGTGGATTTTCGCCTGCGGTAAACACAATCGGATAATCGCGTTGAGCATCGACAAATTCGTCAACTGTCAGCGGGATAGCATGCGTATCGGCAAGGAATGACGCGTTGTCGAAAGCACCCACTTTAAAGTCGCCGTGGTCACGGCTGTTGAGTGGGAGCAGATCTTTATAAAAAAGCGGAAGTTGCGGCTGCGGCGCGCTGGCCATGGAAAGTCTCCGGAAAATCAAATCGGGATAAGGTGACAGACACAAACATGGGCACTTATCCCTTGCCGCGTCCGAACGCGCAGCGCCTTAGGCTGTCCGAGCCAATGGTGCAAGTTTATGGCGCGCTTTGGAGCGGTTCAGGCACCAGTTTGCCCGGATTGAGCAGCCCATTGGGGTCCAGCGCTTGCTTAACAGCGCGCATTATAGAGAGCGAGACGGGGTCACCCAACCGACCTAACTCGGCGACCTTCATCTGCCCAATTCCGTGTTCGGCACTGATTGACCCACCCCATTGGGTGACGAGGTCATGCACTTGCGCGCTAACCTTTTTGCCTTCGCTTTCTTCCCAATGTCCGGGGATCGCGTCTTTGGGAGCGGTAATGTGGAAATGCACATTGCCATCACCTAAATGTCCAAACGCGACCCCGCGCGTGCCAGCAAACGCCCCTTCAATCTTGGGGATAGCAGCAAGGATAAACTCGGGCATTTGCTCCACCGGCACGGAGATATCGTGCTGCATTGCTGGCCCTAAAGCGCGTTCCGCCTCAGAGATGGAATCGCGCAAATGCCACATTGCGTCGGCTTGCGTCTCGTTGGCGGCAATTGCGGCGTCTTCGAGCAATCCGGCTTCCATCGCGCTTGCGAGCGCGGCTTCCAATGCTTCGTATAACTCTGTGTCATCGCCGCTGCTGGAAGTGCATTCGATAAGCGCATTCCAATTATGCTGTCCTTTGAGGGGAGCGCGCGTGTCTGGGAGGTGGGCCAGCACATTGTCTAGGCAATGATCGGGGATCACTTCAAACCCTTCGAGCGCATCGCCCATTTTTCGCTCTATATGGCGTAGCAAGGAGCGGGCCTCGACAATCCCGGAAACGCCAACCCACGCGGTTGCGCGAGCAGTGACAGCGGGCAGTAACCGCAAGATCGCGGCCGTAACAATGCCAAGCGTGCCCTCCGAACCAATCAGCAATTGTTTGAGGTCAAAGCCGCGATTGTCTTTCTTCAAAGGGGTGAGGGCGCTGAAGATCTCTCCATCCGCCAAAACTGCCTCAAGCCCGAGAACCTGCGCGCGCATCGTTCCATAACGCAGCACCTGAGTGCCGCCAGCATTGGTCGAGATCAAACCGCCAATTGTTGCAGAACCTTTGCCGCCCAAAGTGAGAGGGAAACGCATATCCACAAGTTCGGCGGCGTCATGCAGGTTTTGCAGGATAACGCCAGCTTCGCACATCACTTGACCGGCGCTTGCATCGATTTCGTGAATTGCGTTCATCCGGCGCAGCGACAGCACAATCGCTTCGCCGCTATCATCTGGAGTCGCACCGCCGCACATCCCGCTATTGCCTCCTTGGGGCACAATTGGGACGCCATGTTTGGCGCACAGCTTGACCAAATCCGATACTTCTTGGGTCGAAGCGGGAGATGCCATAGCAATGGCTTGGCCGGAATAGCGGCTACGCCAATCCGTCAACCAGGGCTGCATCGCGTCAAAATCGCGCGTAAAACCCTTGTTTCCTAGCAATTGAGCAGCTGCGTCACAGAACTTCTCAGTACAGCTGGCCATGGAATTGGTTGTCATTGTTGTGTCTTTGCCACAGTTTGTGATGATTCACCTGTTGTTATACCGATTGTTGGCCCCACAGTTAAGCCAGTGTTCAATCGATGGGGTTAGGGAACGTCTCGCTCGTTAGTGGTGGAAGCGCGCATTGGCTAGTTTGTGCAGCGTGTGACGAAAGCACCGGACACTGACGAAACGATGTAGGAGGCTCACCGGTCGCGAATGTCTAGTCTTTATGCCCTTGCAGCGCCTTTAGCGCTTGTTCTGCCTTTGCTTGGGCAGCAATCGCCTGTGCCAATTGGTTTGGATAGCTCGGCAAAAATGGGTGAGACTGCGACCATTGAGGGTGAAAGCTGCCAAAGCAGCACTCAGAACGTGTCGATCAGCGAGCAGCAAGCAGCGCCAGTTTCCGACCCGCTTGGAGCGATGCGTGCAGACAACATCCGCCACCAGTTCAGAGTTCAAAGACGCGTCGTAGTCCGAATTTCGCCGCAACGCAGGAACAAGCAGGACAATCTTCTCAACAACCTACCCCAGAACGCACTGAACTCGCGCTATGTCGAAAAGAAAATGGAAAAATGTGTACCCGTTTCGCGGATCGCAGGTGTTCAGACCGGCAGCGGCAACAGGTTGATTTTGTTTCTTAAAGACAAGCGGATCGTAACGGTCAATCTTGAGAACTCTTGCCGGGCGCGCGAGTTTTATTCTGGCTTTTACGTTGAGCGTAACAAGGATGGAAAGCTCTGCGTTGACCGCGACAAACTGCAATCGCGCACCGGAGCCAGTTGCGAAGTGGCGCGGATGCGGCAGTTGGTTGCCATAAAGAAGTAATGTGCTTTTGATTGCGCAGCTTGCTCCGCAATTCTTGACTTTTACCGCTGATATGCGCAGGGGCGCAAGACGGTTCAGCCTGTTTCGGGTGAACCAACAATCTGAGCGGAATTCTCGCTCAATATCCGGACATCATTGCGCTCTATGACTTTTGCCGATCTCGGCCTTTCACCTGAATTGCTCAAAGCCGTCGGAGACGCTGGCTATAGCGAACCGACTGCGATCCAATCTGAGGCCATTCCGGCAGTCTTGATGATGAAGGATTTGATCGGAATTGCGCAGACTGGCACAGGTAAGACCGCCAGTTTTGTGCTTCCGATGATCGATGTGATGGCAGCGGGGCGCAGGCGCGCACTTATGCCGCGGTCGTTAATTCTTGAACCGACCCGAGAGCTTGCCGCGCAAGTTGCCGAGAATTTTGAGAAGTACGGCAAGAACCACGATCTGAAGATGGCGTTGCTTATTGGCGGCGTTCAGATGGGCGATCAATTGAAGGCGCTTGATGAAGGTGTCGATGTATTGATTGCGACGCCGGGACGTTTGATGGACCTTTTTGAGCGGGGTAAAATCCTGCTATCGGGCTGCGAATTACTGGTGATCGACGAAGCTGACCGTATGCTAGATATGGGCTTCATCCCAGATATCGAGTTTGTCTGCGATAAACTGCCAGAGACGCGTCAGACGATGCTGTTTTCAGCGACGATGCCGCCTCCGATTGAGAAGTTGGCGAAGAAGTTTCTGTCCAACCCCAAACGGATAGAAACGGCGCGCGCGGCGACCACGAATGCAGATATCACCGCGTTCAAGGTTCCCGTTCAAGCGCGCAAGAAGCGCGAGACCTTGCGCTGGCTGCTTCAGAACGATCAGGTCGAAACAGCCATTATCTTTGCTAATCGCAAAACCACTGTCCGTGAACTCAACAAAAGCCTTCAGGGCCACGGCTTTGCGTCGGGCGAAATTCATGGCGATATGGACCAATCGTCGCGGCTGAAAGAGCTTGATCGGTTCAAGTCGGGCGATGTGAATATTCTCGTGGCTTCGGACGTTGCTGCGCGCGGACTAGACATTAAGGGCGTTAGTCACGTCTTCAATTTCGATACGCCTTGGCACCCGGACGACTATGTACACCGGATCGGACGTACTGGGAGGGCAGGGGCAAAGGGGCGCGCATTCACTTTGGTCGCTGACGAAGACGCTG
>CAZOLE010000042.1:0-10363 GCA_964580445.1 uncultured Porphyrobacter sp. | reverse complement strand
ACCTTTGATTATGTCTATCATCTGCTCGATGCGCGCGGCACGGCTCAGCGCAAATATCCGCAATTGCCCGAAGACACGCGCGCTCTGTTCGAAGCCTATGCGGCAGGCCTCAACCAATATGCCGCCGATCACCCTGAAGAGCTAAAACTCGCAAACCTCTTCCCGGTGAACGGCGAAGATGTGGCGGCGGGCTTTGTGCTGCGTCAGCCGTTTTTCTTCGGGCTGGGGAATGTGATTGGACCGTTGGTGGCTGGCGATCCTTTGCAGCGTGAATTTGGCCCGGATATTCCCGGTTTCCCGCGCGAATCTGAGCTCGAACGCCCGTATCCCGATGACGATGAACAGGCCAATCTGCTCCACCCGCTTCCGATAGGGGAAGATGCCGCGTTGCTCGGCTCTAACGCATGGGCGGTGACGCCAGAGCGTTCCGGCGGACCGACAACGATTATCTCTACCTCGCATCAGCCTTTGCGCGGCGGGGTCGCGTGGTATGAATTCAGCATAGAAAGCGAAGAAGGCTGGCACTTTACCGGCGCAAACTTCCCCGGCTCGCCCTTCCCGTTCCTTGGCCATAACGAGCATTTGGGCTGGACCAACACCGTCAACCGCCCGGACATGACCGATATCTATAAGCTCGAGGTCAACGAGGACGGCACGCAATATAAGCTCGACGGCGAGTGGAAGTGGCTTTCGCGCAAGACGGTGACGCTGCCGGTGAAGATGGGGCCATTGACCCTGCCCGTACAGCGCGAGGTTCTGCGCAGCGACCATGGTCCCGTGATCCAAAACGATGATGGCTATTTCGCGATCCGTTATGGCGCGATTGATAGGGTTGATCAGCTCGATGCCTACTACCGGATCAACAAAGCAACCAATCTCGATGAGTGGCAGGCGCAAATGGCGCGTATGGCGATCCCGTCCACCAACTTCATCTATGCCGATAAGGAAGGCAATATCGCTTATCTTTATAACGCGGCCATTCCCGACCGGCCAGAGGATGCCCAGGTCAATTGGCGCGGTATTTTGGATGGGACGAGATCAGACCTTATCTGGGAAGGCGCGGTCTCATTCGAAGAGGTACCCAAGCTCATCAATCCAGCAAGCGGCTGGCTCTACAACGCCAATAACGAGCCTTACACAGCAGCGGGCGAAGGCAGCGATTTGTCGCCGGAAGACTTCTCACCTGTGTTGGGCGTTGAGCGAAAACAGACCAACCGTTCGCGGCGCGCATATAAGCTGCTGAGCGAGGTCGAAGGGCCATTGGACCGCGCGACCTTGGAGCGGATCAAATACGACACCGCGTACGAGCGCGAAGGTTATATCAAACGGATGTTTAATGAGATTGAGGAGCTACCCAGCTACAAAACAACTCTGAGATCAAAATTCGAGATCGACGACGAGCTCGTCTGGGAAGCTCGAGAATTGATGCTGGAATGGGACTTTACCGCCGATGGCAACGGCAGGGCCGACGCCCTCGCTTACCTGATGATCCGCGATTTTATGTCGGCGGAGTATCAGAACGGCGAATGGCCCCATATTGTCGAGAAGCTCGACGCAGCCGCCGACCATTTGATCGAGCATTTCGGCAGGCTCGACCCGCCGCTCTCCGAACTCGTGCGCTTGCGCCAAGGCGATGTTGATCTGCCACTCGATGGCGGCTCAGACACGCTGCGCGCCGCGACGACATGGCAGGTGGATGACGACGGTCGCCTAAGCCTCGTCCACGGGGACAGTTTTATCCAATGGGTCGAATGGCCCGCAGATGGCGGGCGGGTATTCTCACGCTCAATCCAGCCCTTCGGCGCCGCCGCCACTCGACCAAATAGCCCGCATTACACCGATCAAATGCAGCTGTTCGTCGATCACAAGTTGAAGCCAGTGTATTTCTGGCGGGACGACGTGCTTTCCAACGCCAAACGGCGTTACACCGTTACAAACAAGCGCTGATTTGCGCACAATCATTTGCCTTGCTTCGGCACAAAATCGCGCTCAATCTGTTAACTATACACTAGCGTTCAACATCGGGGACAAACCAATGACCATTCGCACCACCAGCCTGCGCTTTAGCGCCGCTAGCCTAGCCGCGCTCAGCATTGCGCTTGCTTCTCCAGCCGCTGCGCAAGATCAAGCAATTCAGTTTGTCAGCAACCCGATTGTGCAAGGGGCAAGTGCTTCGACCCAATCAGCTGGCACAGCACAGGAAGCTGCCCCAGAAGCCGCGAACGCCGATCTTGCTGCGCTAGTCAGTCAGGTGGAAATCCCGCACGAAGCGTTTGAGCTTGAAAATGGCCTAACTGTGATCGTGCATGAAGACCGCAAAGCTCCGATTGTCGCGGTAGCCGTTTGGTACAATGTCGGCTCCAAGGATGAGCCCAAAGGCAAAACCGGCTTTGCTCACCTGTTCGAACACTTGATGTTCAACGGATCGGAAAACGCGCCAAACGACTATTTCCAATATCTACAGGAAATGGGCGCGACCGATTTCAACGGCACGACCAGCTTTGACCGCACCAACTATTTCCAAACTGTTCCCCGCCCTGCGCTCGAACGCGCTTTGTGGCTGGAAAGCGACCGGATGGGCTATCTCCTTGGCGCAGTGACTCAGGGCAAACTCGATAACCAACGCGGCGTTGTCCAGAACGAGAAACGTCAGGGCGACAACCAGCCCGGCGGTTTGGTCTTCTACGAAATCGTCGGAACGCTTTTCCCCAAACCCCACCCCTATGGCCACACACCCATCGGCTCTATGGCGGATTTGGACGCAGCCTCGATGCAGGATGTGCGCGACTGGTTCCGCGACAAATACGGCCCAAACAACGCAACTATCGTGTTGGCTGGCGATGTATCCGCCGCCGAAGCCCGGCCTTTGGTTGAGAAGTATTTCGGCGCAATTGCTCGTGGCCCAGTGAACACGCCAGCGTCGGCAGAAATTCCAGTGCTGGAAGAAGACGTGCGCACGGTTATGAGAGACCAAGTCGCCGCCACCAATGTCAGCAAATACTGGCCTGCACCAGGTATCGCTGACCGCGAACTGACGGCGCTGAATGTCGGTGCCCAAATCCTTGGCGGGCTGGCCTCTAGCCGCCTGGATCAGAAACTGGTTCGCGAAGAAGGCCTGGCCGTTGGCGTTTCCGCAGGTAACTTTGCGTTCCAGCGCGTCGGCGTTCTCTCCGTGGGCGCAACGCTGAAACCCGGTGTCGAATTGGCTACGCTTGAAAAGCGTCTGGACGAGCTTGTTGCCGAATTCATCGAGACCGGCCCGACCGAGGATGAAGTGCGACGCGCCGCCACCAGCAACCTTGCCAGCACCATTCGCGGGCTTGAGCAAGTTGGCGGATTCGGTGGTAAAGCCGTCACCCTCGCTCAGGGCGAAGTCTTCGTCGATGATCCCGATTTCTTCGCCAAGCAGCTGAACGCGCTTGCGACCGTCACACCTGCCGAAGTCAAAGCGGCTATGGCAAAATGGTTCACGCGTCCGTCTATGAAATTAGTGCTGGAACCCGGCGAACGCGATGGCAGCTATGAAGAAGCGGCCTCGGTTGCTGTAGATGAGGCAAACGCCTCTGAACGCGATCGTAGTTCTGAGGACCTGTCCGTGAGCGAAGTGCGCCCGAAACCGGCTATCGACACTGTCGCCCAGCTCGACTTCCCAGACCTTAAGCGCGCGACGCTCGCGAATGGAATAAAAGTCACTTACGCTCAGCGCGATGCGGTTCCTGCGACCTATGTTAGCATGGTGTTTGACGCCGGTTCGGCAGCCGACCCTGCGGGCAAAAACGGCTTGGAGAACCTGACGCTGGGCCTGTTCGAAGAAGGGACGGCAAATCTCACATCGCAACAAATTGCCGAAGCACGCGAGCGGTTGGGGCTGAACATTGCACTTGGCGGCGGTGATGATCGCTCGATCTTCACACTGTCAGCATTGACCGCAAACCTTGCGCCATCGCTCGACCTGTTCCGTCAGGTTGTCCGCGAACCTGCCTTCAACCAAAGCGATCTTGATCGGGTGCGCACGCAGACGATCACCGGGATCCAACAGCAAATGCGCTCGCCCCAAGGTCTGGCACAGCGCGCCATTGGTCCGGAACTTTTCGGCGACAGCGCCTATGGCGGTGTATCGACGGTTGAGAGCGTGGGCTCAATCACCCGCGATGATCTGGTGAATTTCAAGGACGCTTGGATCCGGCCGGACAATGGGGAGGTTTTCGTGATCTCCGACAAACCGCTCAACGAAGTTGTCGATGCTCTCAACGGTGCCTTTGGCGACTGGGCAACGCCTTCGGTAGCCAAGGGCTCCAAGAACTTCGACGCACCTGCGGAACCTGAAGGCAATCGCATTATCCTCATCAACCGGCCCAACTCGCCGCAGAGCTTTATCCTCGCAGCGCAGCGCACGCCTTTGGATGCGAGCGATCCCAATTATGTCGACTTCACCAACGCAAACAATGCCTTGGGCGGCAACTTCCTAGCGCGGCTCAATATGAACCTGCGCGAGACCAAAGGTTGGAGCTATGGCGTACGCGGCGGTCCTCAGGCGCGTGAGAATGCCGTGGTCTATGCGATCTCCGCAGGCGTGCAGGCGGACCGCACTGGTGACTCGGTTGCCGAACTTGTCCGCGAAACCGGTGAGTTTCTAAGCACCAGCGGTGTGACTGAAGAGGAAATCGGCCGTATCCTTGCCAATGAAATCGGCGAGCTGCCCGGCCAGTATGAGACTTCGGGAGCCGTTCTGAGAGCGATGCGCAGCAATGCTCTATTTGACCGTCCCGATAACTATCAAGAAAGCTTGGTTGGCAAGTATCAAGCGCAAACCCGCGAAAAGCTCGATGCTGCTGCGCGATCGGCGATTGATCCAGCGAAATTTGTCTGGGTGATTGTTGGCGATGCAGAGCAAGTAAAGCCACAGCTTGATGCGTTGGGTATGCCGATTGAAGTGCGCGAATTGCCAGCGGCTGAGTAAGTCAGGCACGTGACGTTACGGCGCGCTGGGTCGGTGGCAAATTCCACCGACCGGCGTTTCGTAATGCAACTTTTGCATGCACAATTGGCGGTTGAAGCGGGCTTACACTCGTGTCAATACGACCCTTGAGGATGATCGGCCGGAGACGCCAGCCGCATTCGCAAACCCGCAAAGGGCACGCACATGCCCATAAGCGATTGAGGAGAAGAGAATGTCTGTCGCAGGAACCTACAACACCACCGTGAAAAGCCCGATGGGCGATCAGTCCGGTACCTTCACCGTCGAAGACAATGGCGACGGCACATTTACCGGCAACATGGCCGGCGGCATGGGCTCAATGGATGTCGAAGAAGGCAAGGTTGATGGCAACACGCTAAACTGGAAAATGAACATGACCGTGCCAATGCCAATGACCCTCGAATGCGAAGCAACCGTTGATGGCGACGCGCTCACCGGCAACGTAAATGCTGGCGCGTTCGGTGCAATGCCGCTTTCAGGCACACGCGCATAAGCTAGCCTGCATACAATTTCGAAAGGGCCGTCTGGAGAAATCCGGGCGGCCTTTTTCAATACTCCCGCTAACCGAGGCACTCACAGATCAGGCGCTAAGGAGCCGGGCAATCTCCACCTCACATGCTTCATTGGCCTTTGCGCATACCGCACAAACAAAAAAGGGCCGCGCGATATGCGCAGCCCTTTCATGTGCTTAGTGTGAAGAGACTCAACCAAATTTGGCTTTGTGCCCAGCATCGTCGCCTTTTGCGAGCAGCGTAGCCTGAGCTACCCATTTATCGCGGTCGATCCGGCCTTTGATCTTCAGATACTGATCAACCTCAGCCACGTCGGCCTTGGTCCATTTGGCGATCTGGTCAAAGCGCTTGACGCCAAGCGAATGGCACAACTCGTTGAGCTTTGGCCCTACACCTTTGATCTTTGTCAGATCATCGGGTTTACCAACCGCCGCCGCGATCTTGGGCTTGCCTGCCGCGTTAGTGACCTTCTTTTTCGCTCCAGATGCCGCAGCGCTAGCTTTTCCAGCAGCGCCTTTAGCTGTCTTGGTGGCAGCACCCGCTGCACCTTTGGCCGTGTCAGCAGCGCTTGACGCCACATCGCCGGCTTTATCGACAGCGCCTTTAGCAGCGCCAGCGGCAGCACCGGCTGCACCTTTCGCTGTATCAGCAGCGCCCGACGCCACATCGCCAACTTTGCCTACTGCGCCAGAAGCCACATCACCGACTGCGCCAGCTGCACCCTTGGCCGTGTTTGTTACGCCCGATGCCACGCCGCCTACCGCGCCGCCAACACCGGCTGCTACTCCGCCAATGCCAGTGTTTATGCCGCTGGCCGAAGCCCGGCCCCAAATCCACCAACCTGTGATCAAGCCGATCAAAGCAGCGAGTACAAAAACCCAAGGGTTATCTATTACCAATTGAAACATTTTATCTCTCCCCTGGAGCTATCAGTTGCGACCCCAGATCAGCCAGCCCACGCCGATACCGATCAGGAAAAAGATCATTACGAAAATCCAGCTTTCTACCAGAAGTGCCATGTTATTCTGCTCCCTCAGCTGAAGTCTCTGTTTCCGCATCACCGGTGCCGAGCGTGAACTCGATCCGGCGGTTCGCCGCATTGGCTCCGTCACCTTCGATCAAGGGTGCGTCTGAACCAAAGCCAGTTGCCGTGATCTGCTCAGCGGAAACGCCGCGCTCGGTCAAAGCCGCTGCCACCGCATCCGCGCGCGCTTGGCTAATCACTTTATTGGTCTCCGCACTTCCAGTTGCGTCAGTGTGACCGCCAACACCAATCGCCATACCCGTGCAGCCGCTCAACTTTTCAGCCAGACCATCGACCACCGTCACTGCATCAGGCGCCAAATCAGCGCTGTTGATCGCGAAGTTGATTTTCTTGTCGGTCATGAAGGTGTTCACGCCGTCCTGGCACGAAGCGACTTCCTCTGCGCTCGCGCCGGACGTAGCCGCCCCAGCATCCGTGCCAGCGTCGCCTTCACCTTTGGGCCATTTGACCGCGACGAGACCAGGCACGCCTTTTTTCAACACGCGCTCAACTTCGGCTCGTTCAGCCGAGTCAGTAACACCATCAAGCAAAGCCGTGCGGCTCAACCAATTGCGCTTCATCTTCAGCGAGACATTATCAATCCCAGCTGTGCTCAAAGCGGCGTTGCCTTGCTCTTCGAGCCCGTCAATATAACTTTCTCCGCCTATGGCGTGTGCGCCCCAAGCTAAGAAGGACGCGCCAGCCGCGCCCACCAAAAATTTCGTCATCCCGTTCATAGTACAACCCCCGAATCCAGCTGTTCGAATTGCAGCTGTCCGGCGGATGTTAAAGGAAATTCATGTAAAATCCAGTGGCGCTCGTCCATCCGTATCAAAAGCACCACAATCACTTGCACGAAGTAATATCACGATTGAAGTCGATGTTTAATTCTGCGAGGCTGTCAATATCACAGAATCATCATGGGGGTATGATGTGATACAAATCAATATAGGCGATCATCGTGGCAGTGAATTCGGAAGTGCATTTACAGCGATACCCACTCGTTATCGCGATGACTTTAGGTGGGCACGCCAGCGCGCGATTTGGATAACCAACAATATCGCCACAGCTGATCCATATTTTCGCTCGCTACCCCGCCGCCGTACTTTGACCAATCTGCTTGCCGACAATACGATTTGGATCAATTATGATGGCTCGACCACGGCCTATGGTTATACCTACCAGAACAAGAATTTGTGGGTCGGTCGCCCGGCGATGGTAATAGGTCGCTGGACAATACTTGCGACCATAATTCACGAACTTGCTCATATTGGCGGAGCGATTGGCGGGGCTACAACCTGTTCAGCTTTCAGTGCCTCTTGCCATGCGGCAGAGCGTGCGGTTCTGGAATGTGGTATGGGCAAAAGATCGGAAATGCGCACACGCACGGATGATCCTGCGACGCCATACGATCCGAACATCATCGGATGATGCCGTTTAGCGAATCCTTGAGGCGGAAAGTTATGAGAAACCGAAACGTATATCTTGGAGCAGTGATGGCTTTGTCATTTGCCTCAGCCACAGCGGCTTGCTCTTACCGTGCGGTCGCCGAAGAGGAGGAAATAGCTATGAGTGAACCTGAACCGGAGAGCTCCGCACCTAATGCGACAACCGCCTCCACGAGCGTCATCGACTTTTCAACACTGACCAGCAAAGTTGAAGCGATCGCCACCAATCTCGAAGCGGGACGCTCCGCGCCAGACTGGGCCGAAGGTGATGTCGTTGGCGTCGAATTGCTGCACAACGAACTGTCCAGTGGATCGCGCGAAGATGTTCTTACTGCGCTAAACAAGGATGCGAACGCTCTGACAGATTACCTCGTTTCAGATTTGATGATGGCAGAGATGACAGGCGAGGCAAAAACTCTCATCGGCGTAGCGACAGTCTTCGACAAGGTTGCCGCTGAAGGGGGCGATGATGCCAAACGCCGGTCGCAATTGAGCCAAGCGGTGGCGGACTTCATTGCAGCCAATCCGAGCATAGCCGCAGAATCTTTCTTTGGCGAAGGACCGCGCCGCCGCGTTGCAGGCATCGTCTTAAGCGATGGCAAGAGCCAAGCACTTCTCGTGCAGCGCCGAATGACCGCAGCAATAGTACAGAGGCGATAGCGCAAGCGCTAAAGGCATCGCCGTTTACGAAAGCTTGCCCTTCAAAATCTGGTTCACGACTTGCGGGTTCGCTTTGCCTTGCATCGCTTTCATCGTTTGACCGACGAAGAAGCCGAAGAGCTTGTCTTTGCCGCCCTTATATTGCTCGACCTTGTCCTCGTTATTGGCGAGGATATCGTCGATAGCCGCCTCAATCGCTCCTGTGTCAGAGACTTGTTTCAAGCCCTTCTCATCCGCAATCGCCGACGGATCGCCGCCTTCTTTCAGGATGATCTCATAGATTTCCTTGGCTTGGCCGCCGCTGATTTCGCCCTTGTCTTGCATTGCAAGGATAGCGGCTTGAGCTTCAGGAGTTGAGTGCGACAAGTCCGCCTCATCGCCCAAACCTTTGACCACACCCGGAGCGACCGACAAAGCCCAGTTGGCAACCTGAGTTGCGACCTCGGTTTCCGGCTTTCCAATCGCGCCGGCAGTCGCTGACAACAGCGTTTCAAACCGCGCAAAAGTTTCAACCTCATGGGTCAGCTCGCGCGCATTGTAGGGCGAGAGGCCCAGCTCGGTTTCATAGCGAACGCGCTTGGCATCGGGCAATTCGGGCAAGCTTGCGCGGCAATCGGCGAGGAAGTCCTCTTCGAGCACCACGGGTAACAAATCGGGATCAGGGAAGTAGCGATAATCATGCGCGTCTTCTTTGGAGCGCATGGTCCGCGTTGTCCCGGTCGCGACATCGAACAGACGCGTTTCTTGGTGCACGGTCCCGCCGCTTTCCAACTCATCAACCTGACGGTTCGCTTCATATTCGATCACTTGCATGACGAAACGCACCGAATTCACGTTCTTTGTCTCAGTCCGCGTGCCGAGTTCTTCGCCCGGCTTGCGCACGGAGACGTTGACGTCGGCGCGCATGGAGCCTTCTTCCATATTGCCATCGCACGACCCGACATACCGCAGGATTGAACGCAGCTTGCGCACATAGGCTCCCGCTTCGGCAGGCGATGCCATGTCCGGGCGGCTGACGATTTCCATCAGTGCGACACCCGAGCGGTTAAGATCGACATAGGACATGGTCGGGTGCTGATCATGCATCAGCTTGCCCGCATCCTGTTCGACATGGATGCGCTCAATCCCGATGACTTTGTCCTCGGGGATGCCGTGCTTTTCGTCCGCTTCGATCAACAGCGAGCCTTCGCCCACAATCGGGTGATAGAGCTGGCTGATCTGATAACCTTGCGGCAAATCGGCGTAGAAATAATTCTTGCGATCAAAGCGCGACCACGCGTTGATCTCGGCTTCGATAGCCATGCCAGTGCGCACCGCTTGGCGGATGCATTCGCGGTTGGGCACAGGCAGCATTCCGGGCATCGCCGCATCAACGAGAGAGACTTGCGAGTTCGGTTCCGCACCAAAGGCCGTGTTGGCCCCTGAAAACAGCTTCGAGTTCGAGGTCACCTGCGCGTGCACTTCAAGGCCGATCACGACCTCCCATTCGCCAGTTGCGCCTTGGATGCGGTATTCAGTCATTTAAACGTCTCTTTCAGTCGTTTCTCTTCGGCCTTCTTGGCCGCGCGTTTCTTCGAGTAATAGCGCCAGCCGCGTCCCATCGCCCAGCCTATTAAATCCACCACAAAGAAGAACAGCGCTTGCGCAATCGCAACAGCTGCAAGGATCGGCAAGATCGCAAGTTCTTCCAACTAGAGGTCCTTTTTCTCGTCCTTCATTGGCTTGCCCGTTTCGCTATCAA
>CAZOLE010000041.1:0-10441 GCA_964580445.1 uncultured Porphyrobacter sp. | reverse complement strand
CATCGGAGGAGATCCCATCTACGCCGCGACCAAAGCTCAACTCGCCCGCGATTTCGTCTTCGCCGGTCTCACTGTCACCCCCCTCTTCGTCCTTTTCGCCTTTCTTGCTCTTTTTCTTAGACTTGTTTGGACCGCGCAGGCGATTGAGAAGCGGGCGGACAGCCAACAGCAGAACCAAAAGCACGGCAAAAAGCGCTGTGATCGATCGCACAACAGTCGCGAACCAGGGCTGCTCATAGAAAGCGAGCGGTTCGATTTCAGTCGCGTCAAATTTGCTCACAACTACCTCGACTTTGTCGCCGCGTTCATTGTCCGCCCCCACAGCGGCGGTGATCAGCGCCTGCAACTGCTCAGCGGTCATTGGTGCTGCAGCTTTCAACGCTTCTTCACTAACGGCCACGGCGACGGAGAGTTTGACGAGACCCCCGGGCTGGTTGTTTGTTACCGCCACTTCGCGCCCAAGCTCGTAACTGCGTTGCACCGCGCTTTCGCTGTCCGTCGGATTGGCCGCCGCTTGGGCATTCGTTTGCGCGCCATCCGCTGCTGGCGGACCATCCACCAATTCGGCATCAGGCGGCGGAGTGTTCGCCGGAACACCTGGAACTCCCCCGGCATCTGTGCCCGCAACGCGTGTCGAGTTGCGCTCACTTTCGGACCGCACAACGCCTTCTTTTTCATAAGTTTCGCGCGCGGAGGTCACTTCGCTTTGGTCCAGCTCGACTTGAACCTGACTGGAAAAATTGCCCTCACCCAGCAAAGGTCCAAGCAATTCGGCGAGCTGTTGCTTGAGTTTGGATTCAAACTCGCGCTGCAAGTTCAAACCGTCATTGCTGTCATCGTTTTCGGCAGAAAGCAGTCGTCCGTTTTGATCGACCACTCGAACAGTATCGGATGTCATACCCGGCACTGAACCGGAAACGAGGTTCACAATTGCCTCGACTTGTGACTGGCTCAGCGAACGCCCGCCAGAAAGCTGTACCATAACCGAAGCGCTTGGCGCATTATTCTCACGCACGAACACGGAGCGTTCGGGCGTCGCCAGATGCACGCGCACCTTCTCAATTCCATCAATCGCGCTGATGGTCAGCATCAATTCGCGTTCACGCGCGAGGCGCAAACGCTCGCCTTCCAGCGTGCGGCTGGAGCCCAGGGGAATCGCGTCAAGCATCTCGCTGGCGCCTTCGGGCGATGCGAGCCTGGTGTCGCTCGCGACCAACATCCGCGCACGATACAGATCGTCTTCTGAAACCGTGATCATCCCGGTGCCATTGTCGATTGTGTAGTCGATCCTTCCTGTTTCAAGCGTCTCAACAACTTGCGCACGCTCACTGTCAGACAGGCTGGAATACAAAATCCGTTGCGGGCCCTGCGCGAGCGTCAGATACAAGGCCGCGCTGATCGCAATCACGCCAACACCGATCAACGCCGGCAAGGCTTTGCGAAACGCTGGCTGCTGTGCGAAGTTTCGAATGCGCCCGCCCCAATCGCTGGGTTCAGTTACGGTCGCACCGCGCAAAGGCAGGCCATCTGTTACGACAGGAACACTGGGTTCAGCCATCTATCACGACCCCATTCGCATTATATCTTGGTAAGCGGTCAGCAGCTTGTTGCGCACCTGCAACGTTGCTTCGAACGCCACTCCAGCTTCCTGACGCGCAATCATAACCTGAGCGATGTCTGTCACTTCCCCGCGCTCATATCCCTCTTGCATCATCGCAGAGTGTTTTTGCACTTTGCTGACACCTTCGAGCGCCGTCACCAATGTGTCTGCAAAAGCCGGCCCGTTCTTGGCGCTTGCGTCCGTCGCTTCCGGCGCATCTGCAGCGGCGCGGACGTTCTGCAACGCCTGACTGCGCGAGAGCACCTGCGAACGCAAAGCCATGATGTCTTGCAAACCCGCGACGGAGTTGGACGAGCTGATCATCCTTGCGCTCCTGCGTGCATCAAACCGGTCTCACGCATACTAGCAAGTCTATATCGCAAAGTGCGTTCGGATATGCCGAGCGCTTTCGCGGTGCGTGCGCGGTGCCCGCCATGCTCTTGCAACGAAGCAAGGATCGCTTCAGCTTCGGATTGAAAGGCAATGTCTGACAGAGATTTCAAGTTGTCGGTTGGCGTGCCGTACGGTTCAACCACACGTGTGACGATGGCATCACGCACCGGTTCATCATAGGCGATGTGTTCTGAGCCAATCCGCTGCTCATCGCCCGCCAACAGGATCGCGCGGCGGATCACATTTTCCAACTCGCGGACATTACCGGGCCACGGATGCGTGTTCAAAGATGCAAGTGCTTGACCAGAAAGCCAGCTTGGCATTCCTTTACGGCAGCCATGACGCAGCAACATCCCAAAGGCGAGCGGGGCAATATCTCCGGGCCGGTCGCGCAAAGCGGGTAACCGCAATGGGAACACGTTGAGCCGATACAGCAAGTCTTCACGGAAACGGCCTGCCGCTACTTCTTCGGGCAGAATGCGGTTGGTGCACGCAACAATTCGGACATCGACTTTGACTGGTGTGGTCGCGCCAAGCGGCAAAACCTCGCCCTCTTGTAAGCTGCGCAAAAGCTTGGCTTGGAGCGCGAGCGGCAATTCGCCAATCTCATCCAGCAGAAGCGTTCCGCCATCGGCTGCACGAAACAGCCCTTCACGCGCTTCGCCCGCGCCTGTGAACGCGCCTTTGCGATGACCAAACAGCAGGCCTTCAAGCATTGCTTCTGGCATGGCCGCGCAATTGACCGCTACAAATGGACCATCCGCGCGCTTGGAAAGGCGGTGAATGAACCGCGCAAAGACCTCTTTGCCTGTGCCCGTTGGACCTTCGACAAGAACCGGAATGTCACTGCCAGCAATCCGCTGAGCCAATGTCAGTAACGCTAAGCTTTGTTCATCGCCTGCAATGGGCCATCCGCCATGTGCCGCAGTCGCCAGAAAAGCTGCTTGCGCAGTCTCAAGCGATGCTTCGTTATAGGCCAGCGAAATCCGCCGTGTGGCGAGCACGTTTAACGATGGTTCGTCACTCGTGTGTAGATCGACGGCCAACGCATTTTTGTGCTGACGCGCAAAGCTCTCATCAAACTCGCCGTGGTCACCAAGGCACAACCGCTCGCGTTGTTCAGCGGTAGCGATCAATGGGAGTGTTGGAGCAAGCAACGCTTGGTGAGTGTCATCGCCAGAGCGGCTTCGCACGTTAAGAGCCTGAGATCGGAGCATTGGTTACCTTTTCTTGCGCACTGTTTTGCAGGGTGCGGAAACCAATTGCCGCCTAGGCGTCCAAGATATGGCAAATTTAAGCACCCGTAAGACTGCTTAGTATTCCGCTTGCGAACAGCTGCCTCGCTTATGCGTGCTCAGTGCGAGCGGCAGTCCAGCTTTTTTTGCGACCCGGCTTAAACATCTCAGCAGGCAACCGCTCTAAGCACCGGCAGCAGTGAGCCATTTCGCTGCACAAGACCAAACGGGAGTAAGACCTAATGTCCGTAATCAACACCAACACCTCGGCTCTTCGTGCACAAAACGCGAGCAGCAGCGCCAACAAAATGCTCGGCGATGCCATGGAGCGTCTTTCAACTGGCCGCCGGATCAACAGCGCCGCAGACGATGCTGCCGGCCTTTCTATCGCCACTGGCTTCACCTCTGACATTCGCGGCCTCAACCAAGGCATTCGCAACGCAGGCGACGGCATTGCGCTGGCGCAAACCGCAGAGGGTGCATTGGAGGAAGTGTCCAACATGCTTCAGCGCGTTCGGGAATTGGCTGTTCAGTCAAGCAACGGCACGCTCGACGCTGAGGACCGTACCTTCCTCGACACCGAAGTCACCGAACTTGCTGGCCAAATCAGCGACATTCTATCGAACACAGAATTCAACGGCGTTGACTTGTTCAGCACCACCAGCGGCACCGATGTCACTGTTGATATCGCGATTGATGCTGGGCGTTCGGTTACGCTGACCAGCACCGCAATTGACGGCAACAACATCTCAGCTGCGGCTCTTGACGTTACTTCAACCACCAACGCCGCCACCGCGATCACCAATGTCGATGCAGCTTTGAGCGACGTAAACACAGCACGTTCATCGCTGGGTGCGGGCCAAAACCGCCTAGATTCTGCGATCAACAATCTGACGACAACGTCGACCAACCTCGCAGATGCGCGGTCACGGATCGAAGACACCGACTATTCGGCTGAGACCACGGCGCTCGCAAAAGCACAGATCCTTGGTCAGGCTTCAACCGCGATGCTCGCTCAGGCGAACCAATCGCAGCAGAACGTCCTTTCACTCCTGCGGTAATACCCAATCGTTTCCCCTCACCTCTGCGGGAGGAATGGGAAGCCCGGGGCCCTTTGGCTCCGGGCTTTTCCTATCGGCAGGGTGACGTTGGAACAAAAGGCCCTCGGTTAGGCCGCATTTTGCTTTCTCAAAGCGTCGCCAAGACGGGTTAATGAGCTTTGCACTTGCTTGCGCTCAACCAGAGGGCGGAACACCACTTCTAGCATCTGACCCTTGATCGATTGAGCCGCCTGATCGGGCAGGATCGTCAGAGTTGCACTGGGTTCATGACATTCCAATATGCCTGATGCGTGCTCATGTATCTGATCCAAATGCACTTTGGTGGGCTGTGGCAGCTGATCATTGGTATCTTCCCCGCTCAATGTTTCTATCGATGCGCGCGAAACGTTCGCGAGTTCAATCCACTCGAATCCAGCACCCAATTGGAGCGCGATTGTGTAAGGCGTCTCATTGATCGGAATGCGCGCAGCAAAATAGCCATCATGGGTGGCGCGCGCTTCAACCGACGTTGTCATCACTTCGGCCCCGTTCAAAAAGAATGCCGGGATGGAAACGGTTTGCGGCGCATGATCGGTGTAGCTTAGCCCCATGCCAAATCGCTTTTGCACCATCAGCGAAAGCCGCGTGCTCATATCGCTCTTGGCAAGCTCAGCAGGCAGGAACATGCGCTGTGAACCCTTCATATAGAACAGGCCACGCCGCCTCATCGCAGCATTGGCGTGGTCGGCATCGAACAATGAGACCATTCGTTCTGATCCGAGATTTACATCGTGCTCAAAGCTCTTGACTACATCGAGCTCGTGCGGCTGAGGAAAGAACATGAAGCGTGATAAGACGCTCGCCGCGGCATCGCGCCATGCGGTGTCATCGTATTTGTTGCGCGCGCGGATAACAGGCGGATTGTTGGCAGCCTTGGCAAAGCGCACGACCCCGTCTTGTACAGCGTCTCGCACTTCGCTTTGTCGCCCTTTAACAGAGCTGGCTTTGCGGATCGGCTCGCCCGTTTCATTGTAGTCGACCACCGAACCCATTTCGCATGTCGCGAGCTGTTCCAGCACAGCAACATTGCCGCACAGCGCTTCAAGAAATTGCGGATCGAAATGACGATCGTCAATCAGGCCAGTCTTGTCGAGTCCAGTCGCGCTCGTTTCCCGGCATAGCAGGTAGCGTCCCGCAACATGTACGCCAAAGGCTTGGGCCAGCATCGTATCGACCCGGTTTTGCGCGGAGCCATTATAACCAAGATCCACCAGCATCAGCGTATCACCCGGCTGTGGGTCGCAAGCCGATCGAACATGCGCGATCAATCGCTGGGCAAAACCGCGCGCGCGCCGACGCGTCAGCTTTTGCCGCTGGCCTTTGCGCAATTCCTCGAGCAGGCGCAGCGCCGCGTCGGACTTCTCCGCGTCGCTCCCCGGCTCACCCACAATTGCTGTGATTTCTTGCTCAGTGAACAACATTTGGCGCGCCAAAGTGCTGGGATTGAGCCCGTGTTCAAGCGCGAGATGGCGTTCATAGGCCTCGCGCGTCGTCAGAGATGCGGCGGTCGCGGTGTAGCGGCTGATCTCAACCCGCGCTGTGCTTTCGGAATCGCCGCTGGTCTGATGAACGATATGCGGCAAGTGGCCATCGCGCAGCATGAAAAGCCAATGCACTTTGCCGCCGCGCTCAGCCTTCAGCATTTGCGCCTCGCGGCGCAGCCATTGATCATAAGCATGGAACACCGGACCCAACACCGTGTACCCAAGCGCTTCGGAGGGCGCGATGCATTGCGGTTCATCGCGTGACATCAAAGCGCGGTGAGGTTGCAGCGCGCGAATGCCATTGGCGCGAGCTCCTGCGATTTGTTCGCTGGCTCGTTCGAACCGCAAACGTTGTTTGGCGGTCTCGCTGAACTGCACAAGGTGCAGAGCGGGAACATTCAAAGCACGGGCGCTTTCAAAGTCGGCTTTCACATTATCGCCAATATGCAGCACCCTTTGCGGGTTGCATCGCACCGCTTTCAGAGCTTTCACGAGCAAACCTTGTGACTTCGAAACACCCACTTCTGACGAGGCGAAAACTCTATCGATCAACCCGGCAACTTCTTCGCCAGCTGCTTTGGCGATGAGCTGTGCAAGCTGCCCTGAATCGAGATAGGTGTCTGAAACAATGATGACTTTAAGCCCCGCAGCCTTAGCAGTGCGCATCAGCTCGACAGTCGGCTCAAACGCAAAGCAGGCGCGCGCTTCGGCATTCAGCTCGGCTGCAATCGCCGCCGCGCGTTCCGATGCACCCGCGTTCGGCATGGCATGGGCGTAAATCTCCGCCAGGCCCACTTCACTGCGTTTGCGCAAAGTGGCTTCGGCCTTACGGGCGTTTTTTTCACCGACAATCCTCTGACCGGTACTGACAGCATCCAGCTCACCAAACAGATCGGTCGGCGCATGGCAATCGCGCCAAAGTAAGGTGTCGAAACAGTCAAGTGACAGAACTTCGATGCCTTGAGGCGCGCGCTCTAGCGCTATGGGCAATTCATGCGGCAGGATCGTGTCGGTCATCAGCGTCTTCCCTCGATTGATGTCGAGAGCAACAGCTAGACTGACATGGTTTACGGGGTCGGACTAGTATCCTGCGCGCTATCCCTTACTGGCGCTTGCCCAACTTTGGGGCGCGCTCGTTTCTTTTGCTGGCCGTTGTTCTGCAAAAGCAAAAGCGAGATCCGGCGGTTGCGTGGGTCCGCGGGATTTTCTTCGATCAATGGTTCTGTGTCCGCCACACCTTCGATCCGGGCAAAGCGCGTTTCGGGCAAGCCTTGCTGTATCAGCGCTTGGCGTGTCGCTTCTGCGCGGCCGGTGGACAGCGACCAATTGTTCGCCACCCGCCCATCGCGCCAAGGCAGCGAGTCTGTGTGCCCTCGCAGGATTAAGGGCACGTTTTCGTCTGCGACCGTCTCTCCGATAACCTTAAGCAGTCCCCGCGCGTCATTGGTCAGCACAGTGGTGCCGAGCGCAAACATCGAGAAGTCGGCATCATCAACCAAATCAATGCGAACACCATCGGGCGCACGCACGACTTTGACTTGCTTGGCCAGCTTGGAAAGCTCCTCTTGAGCCTCAAGCTTCTTTTTGATCTTCTCGCGAATATCTTTGACCCGTTCGGCGTCGATCTCACCTTCACCGCCGCCTTCGACCGGGCCGCCAGTGCGTCCACGCGGTATGGTGATGGCACGTGTGCCAGTTTGCCCGGCGGCGTTGGGGTAATTGTCGACATCAGTGATTGAACTTCCGCCCAACATTCCATCCGAGCCCGCGCTTTTCTCGCGCATTTTTACCAGCGTCGGAGTGAAGTAATCCGCGATGCCTTTGCGTTGATCTTCTTCGGTTGCGCCGAGCAGCCAGAGCAGCAGAAAGAACGCCATCATCGCGGTCACAAAGTCCGCATAGGCGACCTTCCACGCACCGCCATGATGCCCGCCTTCTTCGATCGTGATCTTCTTGACGATGATCGGCGGAAGTTGTTCAGCAGTTTCCCCATCCGCCATGGTCAGCGGCCCCGCATCATATCAAGCAGATCGGTTAGCTTAGGACGGTGCGCAGGAGGCAGGCCCGAGCGGGCAGCTTCGAGCACCAGCGGCTGAGGATAACCGTGCAGCGAAGCGACGATCACTTGCTTGATCGAATAATACATCTGCTTGTCATGCGTGTTAGTCTGTTTCAGCCGGCCAGCCATCGGGCCCGCAAAACCATAAGCGAGCAGAACGCCAAGAAACGTTCCAACCAACGCGCCGCCGATCATCTTGCCCAGAATTTCTGGCGGCTCATTAATCGAACCCATAGTCTTGATCACGCCCAAAACCGCCGCAACAATTCCCAGCGCGGGAAACGCATCAGCCAGCGATTGAATGGCATGTTCGGGCTCTTCCATTTCATGCAGCTGGGTCTTGATCGCATTGTCGATCACATCCTCGACCGCATTGGTATCCAGCGTGCCAGAGGAGACAACCATCAAAGTCAAAGGATCACAGATCAGCTCCCGTATAACTTTGTCAGACTGCAGTTTCGGATATTCACTGAATATGGTCGAGCTTTCAGGGTCAGTCACGTGACTTTCCAGCGCCACTGCCCCTTCGGAACGCAGCAATTTCATTAGCTTACTAACGAGTGCGATCACGTCGATATGATCATCATCAGAGTATTTGGGGCCCTTGAAGACCTTGCCCAATCCACCACCCAACAGCTTTAGTTCGTGCATCGAATTGCCGATTAGGGCCGCACCCAAAGCCGCACCGCCGATCATCATAAATTCAAGCGGAAGCGCAGCAAGGATCGGCCCCATAGAGCCGCCTGCAAGCATGAAACCGCCAAAGACGAGCACAATTAGGACAACGATACCGATTGCGGCAAACATTTCTATTTCCTCAGTGGATTAGTGACGCATCAAAGCGCGTTGAACAGGTTAAGCGAGCTCACACGGACAAAGCTGGACTGGCTGGCTTCGAGCACGGTCAGAGTTTGCTGAAGCCTTGTGATCGCTTCGGCGATGTCGGTGTCGCCCACTTCGGAGCGCTGCTCCGCAATATCGATAGAGAGCTCGTTCTGGCTTTGCTGGATTACCTCGACCCAAGCGAGGCGCGTGCCCAGCACCGTTTGATTACGATTGGCCGTGTCAATCGCGGCGTCGATCTCGGCAAGCGCACCTTGCGCAGCGGAGGCTGGGTCAGGCGCGCCAGGGCTTAGCGCCGCAGCCAAACCAGAAATTACAGCGAAGGCGTTGGTCGGCGTCCCATCGACGTCAAATTCGAACAATTGATCGCCTGTAACACTGCGCTCAATTTCCGTGCCCGGAGCGATTGGGACAGCGGCGTTTTCACTGTTGCCATTGTAAATGACCGCGCCGCCTGTTCCTTCGACAAAGGCGGGTGCGCCAGAAGTGCCTGCGAACAAGGGTTGGCCGGTGAAGTTTGTCGCGTTCGAGCGCGCGAACAATTCCTCACCGATTTGTTCCAGCTCCAGTGCAATCGCCTCGCGTCCGTCTTCGCCCAGCGTATCACTTGCACCAGCAACTGCGAGCTCGCGGACGCGCTGATACAGGTTCAAAACCCCTTCAACTTCGCGCGCTGCTGCACCAATATCCTGACCCAGCCGCGCTGCGTTTTCCTGTTCAACATTGTTGAGCCGTTCAACCCGAGAGAGCGAGCGAAGTCGCGCTGCACCCACCGGATCATCAGAGCCGCGCTCAATACGCTGGCCAGTCGCGATCTGCGATTGCAGCTGTTGAAGCGAACCGCGCAGCGTCTCCATTTGCGAAAGCGAACGCTCGTAAAAGCCGCTGCTCGACGTGGCGACAAAGGTCATGATCGTGCCTCCTTGCCCATTATCGAATGCTCAGGATTGTGTCGAAAAGATCGCTGGCGACCTGAATCACACGACTATTGGCTTCAAAAGCTTGTTGCAGACGCACAAGATTGGCGGCTTCGTCGTCAAGATTGACGCCAGTTTGTGCCGACAGGGTCGCACGAGAGCTGTCCGCGATTACCGTGAGCCCTTCATGGGTGGTGTTTAGCCCTGCAATTCGGCTCGACAGCGACAACAGCATCGTATCGGTGCCTTTGATCGGTCCGTCATTCCCGCCCAGCGCAATCAGCAGATTGCCGAGGTTGGATGTGTCGCGGCTATTGGCGGGCGAGCCAGCCGGAGCGGTGGCAATCCCATCACCATCACTCAGCGCCACGGCAATGTCGCCTGCACTAGTGCCGGAGAAGAAGGGCTGACCTCCGCTGCCATCTAAAGCCGCGCCATTGGCTTGCGCATCATTTGCGCGGGTGATCGTGGCGTTGGCAATAACGTCAAGCTCGTCCTGCAAACCCGCAATGCCAGTTAGCGCGGCGGCGCGTCCAGCCAATTGCCCGCTTTCAGGGGCAAAGTTAGTCGCGCCGACAGCAAATTGTGCGGTGCCATCGGCGCCATAGCTGGCGGAGACGGCGCTCGCGCTACTCCCTTGGACAAGGATCGGCTCAGGAGAACCATTGACCCGGACTTGCGCCGCGCCGCTGGATTCAAAGCTTACAGAAATGCCCAATTGCTCAGAAATGTCGGTAAGGGCTGCATCGCGTGCATCAAGCAGAGCAGCGCGGCCCGCAGTCCCCTCTCGCGCGCTGCCGAGTTCCGCGT
>CAZOLE010000040.1:0-10555 GCA_964580445.1 uncultured Porphyrobacter sp. | reverse complement strand
GAAGGATATGGGCTATTACCTAGTCCTAGCCTTTGCCGCGGCGCATTTCGTCGCAATGTTCAGTTGGTCAAACCTTGGCTTGATTTCGGCGGTCCACGGCGCCGATGCAATCCAATCGACCGGCTTGCCGCTTCCAATTGTGCTTGGCCTGATGGTGATATTCGCAGCCTTGCTGAACCTGTTTGTTGGCTCTGCCAGCGCCAAATGGGCATTGCTCGCGCCAATCCTTGTGCCGATGCTCATGCTGCTGGGGGTCAGCCCGGAAGGCGCAACCGCCGCTTACCGTGTGGGTGACAGTGCGACCAATATCATCACGCCGCTAATGGTGTACTTCCCGCTGATCCTCGTCTTCGCGCAACGTTGGCAAAAGGATTTCGGCCTTGGCAGTTTGACCGCGATGATGATGCCCTACTCGGTATGGCTGCTCATCTCTGGTACAGTTCTGATCGTCTTATGGTTCTATCTGGGCATACCGCTCGGGCCGGATGCACCGGTTGGCTACACCTTGCCCGGCGGCGGGGGCTAGGCGTTTTTGAGCGCAGTGGGTTGAAACGGAACGCGAATGACAGGCGAAACAAGGATAGAGAGAAGCGCATCACTGTCGCCATTCTTTAGCCGAATGTGGCCTTTGCCATTGATTGCGGTCCTTGCGCTCGCCAACAGTTCTGCCCCACTCAATTACCGGTTGGATGCCAGCAACAGCAACGTCACCGCCAAGGTCTCTTTTCTTGGACTTGGCAGCAAATCCGCTCGTTTTCCTAAGATGAGCGGTGCCGTCACAATTGTGCCTAACCAACCTGAGCGCGCAAAGATCGATGTGACGTTCGATGCCCAGGCGCTCACCGCTTCAGACAAGTCGACTACCACTCGCCTTCGCGGTGAAAAGTTTTTCTGGGTCTCCAAATACCCCAAAGTGCGATTTGTTGGCAGCTCGCTTAAGATGACAAGCCCAACCAAAGGCACGGTCAGCGGAAAGCTCACCGCGCGCGGCTTGACGCGCGACGAAACCCTAACCGTTACCTTCGACAACGACCCAACGAAATTGCGCGGCAAAGCAGTCAGTTTTACCGGAAAAATGCGGATCGACCGGCGGCAATATGGGATGAAGAGCTTTCAACTGGTCGTGGGCAACAAGGTCAATGTCCAGCTGCGCGCCCGGATGGTTCCGCGCTGACGCCTAGTCCTCGTCCATCTCATCTAGATCCCGCGACACTTTGGGATCGCGCAGCAGCTCCTCGATCCGATCGGCCTCAGCAAAACTTTCATCCTTGCGGAATTTAAGCTTGGGAGCGAATTTGAGGCCCAGCCGCTTGGCCACTTCGCGTTGAAGGAAAGCAGTGTTTTGCCTAAGCGCCGCGACCACGTCATCTTCTTCAGAACCAAGCAAAGGCTTCACATAGGCAGTCGCATTCCGCAGGTCCGGCGTCATACGCACTTCTGTCACCGCAATATTCGAAGCACTCACCACTTCGTCATGCACTTCCTGACGCGCGAGCAATTCCGAAAGGATATGGCGCACGCGCTCGCTGACCTTAAGGACACGGACCGAATGCTGTTCAGCGGTGATATCCTGACGATTTGCCATTGTTTAAACGTCCATCTTGGAAAGGATGTTCTTAAGCGAATTCATATTGCGCGCGGTGCCTTTGCATTTGAGCCTGCGCTCAAGAAACTTGCTCGACAGGTCCGACACGCCCACGCCATGCACATAATCGAGAAACAGCACGCGGTCACCTAAGGCTAGCCGCTCGCTGCCTTTGTTTTTGTGCTCTTCGATCAAAGCATCGACCGCGCTTTGCTCAGGCTGTTGGCTTAGAAAGATCGAATGCACCATCTTGTCTGAGCCATGGTTAGGGCCCGTCCCATGAAAGGGGTTTTCGGCAATCGCGGTATGCACTTCATCGCGAGTTCGAACCATCGCGCAAGACTTGAAACCAAACGCTTCGCCAATCACGCTTTCCAGCTGCACTTCGAGCAATGCGGGATCGCGATCATCGCTGAAGATAACATTGCCACTGGCGGCCACCGTCGCAAGATCGCGGAAGCCCGCTTTCTCAAGAGCAGCTTTCAGATCGACCATCTTCACCCGGTTACCGCCAATATTGATGCTGCCCAACAGCGCGAGATAGCGCGTCATTAGGTCACCCCATTTTGATCGCCAGTTGGCCTTGGCGTTGGGATGTTTGTCGAGGTAGCGCGTGCAAGCACTTCTCCATCTTCGCTCAGCAATTCAGCTTCGAGATAGATCACCCGACGCCCAGCTTTGACCACACGGCCTCTCCCAATCAACGGGCCTTCGCGAACCGGCTTTAGCAGCGACATCGAAAGCTCCAACGTCAGTGGCGCAAGCACGCCATCTGTTGACAGCACGTAAGCATAGCCCATCACATCGTCGAGATAGCCCGCAACCAAACCGCCCTGCACGCCTCCGCGCGCGGTGATAAGGTCACGCTTGACGGTAAAGCGCATTGTCGCGGTGAGTGTATTTGCATCCCAGCTTTCAAACTCGGAGCCGAGCAGCTCAGTGTGCGGTGAGATGTTTTTGGTATGGATCAGGTCTTCATTCATTCATCCGCTCCGGGCACGGGGGTAGGCAAAGCGGTTGTACGGGCTCGAGCCAGCAGCTGGCCCTCCTCATCATACAATTCACCTTCAAGGAAGGCGACACGGTTGCCTGCGCGCACCACCCGCCCTTTGGCGATGATGGGCTCAAGTGGAACCATGCGGATGAAAGACAGGTTCATATCGAGGTTGAGCGGCAGGCGTTGTTCGTCGGTAGCCGCCAACAGCGCGCCGCCCATCACTTCATCGAGGAAACCAGCGATCAAACCGCCCTGCACCGCCCCGCGCGGAGACGCGAAGGACGGTGGCGGTGTGAAGCGGGTGGTCAGCTCAGCCTTGTCTGCGTCAAACGACACAAACTCGCTGTTCATCAGAACCGCAGAAGGGGAGCGCTGGCCTTCGTATATCTTTTCGGCCACCCGCGCGGCTCCTTAATTGACCTCGATAATGCGTTCGCGTTCTTCGACTTCGAAGACCTCCAACTGGTCACCCGGTTGGATATCATTCGTGTCTTCCAAAACAACACCGCATTCGAGACCAGAGCGGACCTCGTCCACGTCATCCTTGAACCGACGCAGCGACGCGATGGTTGTAGCCGACACGATAACGTCTTCGCGGGTAAGACGCGCGAACAGACCTTTGCGAATAATGCCTTCTTCGACCAACAGACCGGCGGCCTTGTCCTTCTTGCCGGACTTGAACACCTCTTTGACCTGCGCCCGGCCAACGACCGTTTCGATGCGCTCTGGACCAAGCTCGCCAGCCATTTCTTTGGCGACTTCTTCGGTCAAGTGATAGATCACATCGTAATACATCATCCGCACACCATCGCGCTTCACCAGCTCACGCGCCTTGGCGTTTGGTCGCGCATTAAAGCCGATGATGGGTGCGTTCGATGCCGCAGCGAGCGTCACGTCGCTCTCTGTGATTGCTCCAACGCCTGCATGCAGGACGCGCACCTTGATATCGTCGTTGGAGATGTTGTGGAGCGCGGTGACGATCGCTTCGACCGAACCTTGCACATCGGCTTTGACCAGAACCGGCCATTCGATGACGTTCGACTTCAGATTGTTGAACATCGTGTCGAAGCTGGTTGGCGCAAGCGCCGTGCGCATTTCGGTCGCTTTTTCCTGACGATATTGCGCAACTTCGCGGGCGCGCTGTTCGTTCTCAACAACAGTCAATTGATCGCCAGCGGACGGTACACCGCCAAGGCCAAGCACTTCGACCGGAGTGGACGGACCTGCTTCCTTGATTTGCTTCCCTTGATCATTGACGACAGCGCGAACACGGCCGCTTTCGGTGCCGACAACAAAGGTATCGCCGCGCTTCAATGTTCCGCGAGTGATCAACACGGTCGCGACTGGACCGCGGCCCTTATCAAGCTGAGCTTCGATCACAGTTGCTTCCGCATAGCGGTCTGGACGCGCTTTCAATTCAAGCAATTCAGCTTGCAAATTGATCGCATTGAGCAAGTCATCAAGACCGGTTTTCTTCGTAGCCGAAACCTCAATATCCTGAACATCGCCTG
Source organism: uncultured Porphyrobacter sp. (assembly GCA_964580445.1). Classification (GTDB taxonomy): domain Bacteria; phylum Pseudomonadota; class Alphaproteobacteria; order Sphingomonadales; family Sphingomonadaceae; genus Erythrobacter. The sequence continues at coordinate 6,462 of CAZOLE010000040.1, read as the reverse complement.
ACATCTTCTCAACGATCACTTCGTGTTCAAGCAAGCGGTTGCGGATATTGTCCGGATTGGCTTCGGGCTTATCCATCTTGTTAATCGCAACGATCATCGGAACGCCGGCAGCTTTGGTGTGATTGATCGCTTCAATCGTCTGCGGCATGATCCCATCATCGGCAGCGACAACGAGAACCACAATATCGGTCACATTGGCGCCGCGCGCGCGCATTTCTGAGAATGCAGCGTGGCCAGGCGTATCAAGGAACGTGATCTTCTGCCCCTTATCTTTGCCAGAGCCCTTGGTCGTCACCTGATAGCTGCCAATGTGCTGTGTGATCCCGCCAGCTTCGCCTTTGGTCACATCAGTGCCACGCAAAGCATCAAGCAGCGATGTCTTGCCGTGATCGACATGGCCCATGATCGTGACCACTGGCGGACGCGGTTTCAGCGTCTCTTCTGGATCGACGTCCTCTTCAGTTGAGATATCGACATCGGCCTCGGAGACACGTTCAACATTGTGCCCAAACTGTTCGACCAAAAGCTCGGCAGTATCAGCATCAATCGTCTGATTGACCGTGACCATCATGTCGAGATTGAAGAGCTCTTTGACTAGGTCAGCGCCTTTCTCACCCATGCGTTTGGCGAGTTCGCCAACAGTGATCGCTTCAGGAACAACCACATCGCGCACTTGCTTCTCACGCGGTTTGGAGGAGCCGCCGCCTTGCATACGGCGCTCTTTCTCACGCGCACGTTTAAGCGCGGCCAGACTGCGCGCACGGCGACCTTCGTCCTCATTGAGAGCTTTGGTGACGGTCAACTTGCCGGAACGGCGCTTGTCTTTGCCCCCGCCAGAATTTTGCTGTGAGCCCTTGTCTTCTTTTTTCTTCTTCTTCTCAGGCTTCTTCGATTCAGGCCGCGCAACGGGAGTGAATTTGCGCGCTGCTGGAGAAGGCGTCGCCTCTTCGGGTGCAGGCGCATCCGCTGCAATCGCTTCGGCCTCAGCCTGAGCAGCCGCAGCAACGGCTTCTTCTGCAACCCGTTTCTCGGCTTCTTCGTCAGCCTTACGATTGTCTTCGACCCGCTTCTTTTCGTCCGCGGCCTGCTTTTTCGCGCGCTCATCATCGCGCTTGCGGCCTTCCTCGGCCAGACGCAGACGCTCTTCCTCGGCTTCACGCTGAAGACGCGCAACACGCTCTTGCGGCGTTTCTTTAGCAGCAGCCGGTTTTTTCGGTGCGGCTGGTGCCTCAGCCACTGGTGGCGGCGGCGGTGGAGGTGGCGGCGGTGGCGCCGCTTCAGGCGCAGGTGTTTCGCCCGGTTTCACGAGCTTGCGGCGGCGCTTCACCTCAACCGCGACCTTGTTCGTGCGGCCGTGGCTAAAGGTCTGCTTGACCTCGCCAGCATCGACCGCCCGTTTTAGGCCCAACGGTTTGCGGGTGCGTTTTTCTGTGTCGTCGCTCATCTAGCTCGTTAATCCTTCAAGTATTCTCAATGTCGTCTTCAATGCGCGACGCGCTACGCGTCGCTTCGGCCTGAGGCTGGCCCGTTCTTTCGGGGTCAGTCCTGACAAATTCGCTTAAGCGGTTCACCGCTTGCTCGACGCGATGCCTTGCTCGCAGATCGCCCGCATGACCCGAAACGCCCAGATGGACGACATTCTCGCGGCCCAATGCCACAGACAACGCCTCTCGGTCCAGTGGTAAGACCATGCCGCGCGCGCCGGAGCCTTCTGCGTCGGTCCCAACACGCCACGCCTGATCCAAGCGCTTGCGTCCATCTTCGCTGCTGTCGCTTGCGTGAAGCAGCAGTGAGATGCGTCCAGTCCGCGCTTGTTCGCCAATGCGACTTGAACCAAGCACAATATTCCCTGCCCGCTGCTCCAGCCCCAACCGATCCAACATGTGCTTGCTCAGCGCTCGCTCAGTCATCTCAACCAAATCGTCCGGAACAGACAATTTCGCGCCTTTGAATGCGCGCGCCAACGCACCTCGCAGTTGGCCACTGTCCAGCGCGCCTTCAAGCGATTGGCCGTTAGGCTTGATCCATGCACCCCGCCCTGGCGCTTTCGCCGTTGGATCAGGCAGCACATCACCATCCGGCGAAATCGCTAGTCGAATAAGCGTTTCGCGAGCGCAACTGTCTCCTGAAAGAATACAGCGTCGCTCACTCCCGGAAGCCTTGTCAGCTTTGCGAGAGTGCACTTGGTCGGAAGTGTCGGGCGTTACGCGCTCATTGTGTGGAGTCCGCATCAGCGGCCTCCTGTTGCTCAGGAGCAGCTGGAGCTGCTTCCTCTTCGTCATCAAACCAGTGCGCTCGTGCAGCCATGATGATCTCGTTGCCTTGCTCTTCAGAAAGGCCGTATTCACCCAGCACGCCGCCTTTGTCCTGCTCGCGCTGCGGACGGCGCATTGGCGGTCCGTCAGTGTTGTTGCGACGCTTAGGCGCTTCGCGTTTCTTCGCGATCAATTCGTCGGTGGCAAGATCCGCCAGGTCATCCAGCGTTTTGATCCCCGCTTTGCCCAACACCACCAACATAGATTCGGTAAGGTGCGGCATTTCTGCAATGGCATCTTCGACGCCCAATTCACGGCGAGTGACGCGGTGCCCTTCTTCCTGACGCTCAATCGCTTCAGTGGCGCGGCTTTGCAGCTCTTCGGCCAGTTCATCGTCAAAGCCTTCAATCGAAGCAAGCTCGCTGAGTTCGACGTAAGCGACCTCTTCAAGCATCGCAAAGCCTTCCGCGACAAGCAGCTGTGACAGCGTCTCATCAACATCCAGCTCTTCTTCGAACATTTTCGAGCGCTCAGCGAATTCTTTCGAACGTTTCTCCGAAGCTTCTTCTTCGGTCATAATGTCGATCTGGTGTCCGGTCAGTTGGCTTGCGAGCCGCACATTCTGACCACGTCGACCAATTGCCAGACTGAGTTGATCGTCAGGGACAACCACCTCGATCCGGCTTTCATCCTCATCAAGCACCACCCGTGCAACAGCAGCCGGTTGAAGCGCGTTCACTACAAATGTCGCGGTGTCTTCTGACCATGGAATGATGTCGATCTTTTCGCCTTGCAGCTCTTGAACGACCGCTTGCACACGGCTGCCTTTCATACCGACACAGGCACCGACTGGATCAATACTGGAATCCTGACTTATCACGCCGATTTTAGCGCGGCTGCCCGGATCGCGGGCGGCGGCTTTAATCTCGATGATGCCATCGTAAATCTCAGGTACTTCCTGCGCGAACAGCTTGCGCATGAAATCAGGCGCAGCGCGCGAAAGGAAAATCTGCGGACCGCGATTGTTACGCTCTACCTTAGTGATAAGCGCGCGAACACGCTCACCGACACGGGCAGCTTCGCGTGGGATTTGTTGATCGCGGCGGATCACGCCTTCGGCGCGGCCAAGATTGACGATCACATGACCAAACTCGACCGACTTGATAACGCCGGTGATGATTTCGCCTGCGCGATCCTTGAACTCTTCAAACTGACGCTCGCGCTCAGCATCGCGGACCTTCTGAAAGATCACTTGCTTTGCCGACTGCGCATCAATGCGGCCCAGATCAACCGGAGGCAGAGGGTCAACGATAAAGTCACCCAGAGCTGCGCCCTCTTGGAGCTTTTCCGCAGCGACCAAATCGACCTGCTTGAAGTAATCCTCGACCTCTTCGACCACCTCGACAACGCGCCACAAGGTCAGATCGCCGGTTTGCGGGTCGAGCTTGGCTCGAATGTCGTTTTCGGCGCCATAACGGTTACGCGCGGATTTCTGAATCGCTTCTTCCATCGCTTCGATCACGATGGATTTGTCGATCATCTTTTCCGATGCGACCGAGTTCGCAATTGCTATGAGTTCTGCTTTGTTAGCGGAAATGGCACTGGCCATCAGTTATCTGCCTTTTCTTGAGAGTCTTCTTCAATAGTGTCAACGCCGCTTGTATCAAGCGGCTTCGTTGCAGCGATTAGCGCATCAGTGAGCACCAATTTCGCAGCATGAACTTGTTCACGAGGCAGCTCAACCGGCCCCAGTTTGGCTTCGTTAAGGGCAACCATACCACTTTCAAACCCAGTAAGCTCGCCTTTGAAGACGCGCTGACCATTTTCATCACCAGACCAGCCTTTTCGCATGACGATCCGCGCTTCATGACCCGCCCATTGGGCGAAATCTTTATCGCGAGTCAGCGGTCGATCAATGCCAGGTGAAGAAACTTCGAGGTGGTATGCACCTTCGATCAGGACATCGCCCGCCTCTTCGCACGTATCCATAACCTCAGAGACGCGACGTGAAAGCTCAGCGCATTGATCGATCACCAATTGTCCGGTCGCAGGATCTTCCGCCATGATTTGCAGCGCTTCACCGCCATCACCCGCCTCCGAAGCCATCATTTTGACGCGCACAAGCTCAAACCCGAGCGCTTCCGCTTCGGGTTCAATCAATGCAATCAGTCGCGTCAAATCGGTCATGCGTCGCCGTAATCACCACAATGTTGTAACAAAGCCGGTTGGTGCCGGCCCCGTGTGGCGCCAGCCCTTCAAAGTTTCGACGATGTCGGGATGCGATGCAGCTAGGCTTCTTTTTCTTCCGGCGCAAGGGGAGAAAGCACGCCCTCTTAGTTAGGCCCCCAGGTTATCCGCCGCCGCCAACCCAATTTTTCACCTCTCGTCGCAATGCCCGTCGTTCATCGACGCGAACGTCTTCGGAATGATTCTTCATTGCTAGGATCTGTTCCTTGCTCAGAGGGACATCAAATCTAAGCCCATTGCGTTCAACATCGCAGCGCAGAACCTCGACATATTCCTCGAGCCTTGCACATTTCAAGATGGCATATTCATCTACCGCCAATGGGTGTTCGAGCGCGATCTTTGCGCCTGTCTGCGAGATATTTAAAAGAACGCAGTCGATCGTTTCGAGCGTAGTTTGCAGTTTGGCAGGAACGGACAATCGCAATCGTGCTGCGCTGCGGCGGCCAATTTTTGAAGCTCGGCGGCGCTCCGTATTTGAGGCGTTTGATCCATCCATAGTCGCGCCAGAATGACCCATTCGGGTGTCTGGCAGGCGAACAGCACGTTCAGTTTGTTTGCGTAGTTAAGAACTCGTGATCGTTGGAGGAAGGTTGGCAGACAGCTAGTTACCCCAACCGCTCAAATCGTCTTCAAACTCTTCAACTTCGCGCTCGTACTCTTGGATTTCGGGCGAATCTTGATGCCCCCAGCCTTCCGCGGCAAGAGCGCGATTGCGGCTATGCGCAGCCTCAGCCGCAATCGCCTTTTCGCCCATCCGTTCAGCGCGTGCAGCCACACTATCGACCGCTTTTGGTGCGATATAGGACAGCCCGCCGGTGAACAGCAGACCCAAACCAAAGACACACAGACAGAGTATTCCGACAATAAACCGGATCGACCCGAACATTGACCCAATTACATCTCCGAAAATGCGCATGATTTACCCCGACTACTTGACGCGTTTGAACGTTTTAGCCCGTGCTGGTAAACAAGGAGTTATAGCGAAAGTTTGAGCAGGGCGCTCAATCGGACTCTTCCATCAGTCCGTGTTTCTTGATCGCATGGCGCAGTTGGTCATAACTTAAGCCCAATGCTTTGGCCGTTTGCCGCTGGTTCCAACGGTGTTTGCCCAACGCATGTTCGACTATCGTGCGTTCATGCGCATCGACCGCCGCGCGCAGATCATCGACTTGATCTAAATCAGGATGCGGCACTGACCCAGCGCTCAAAGGAACCTGCGCGACCGGGGAGCCGCTTTGCGCGGTCTCAGAAAGCCGGTGCGAAGGCGTTCTGGGCTTCCACGGGCTCTCAAACGGATCAAATTGCACATGGGATATCGGTGCATCGGGATCATCCCAGCGATAAACCGCTCGCTCCACGACATTGCGCAGTTCGCGCACATTTCCTGGCCAAGGATATTCATCGAGCTGCGTGTTCACATGCGCGGCAAAGCCGGGCCAATTTTGCCAATCCAATTCTGCGGCCATCCGTCGCGCGAAATACTCTGCGAGCACGCCAACATCGCCTTCGCGTACACGCAGAGGCGGCAAAGTGATTACCTCAAAACTCAATCTGTCGAGCAGGTCAGCACGAAATTCGCCCGAGGACGCGAGCGCAGGGAGATCATCATTGGTCGCTGCAACAATCCGAACATCCACCCTAACGGGGCGCGATGACCCGATCCGCGTGACTTCACCATATTCGACGGCCCTAAGCAGTCGCTCCTGAGCTCCCATCGACAATGTGCCCAGTTCGTCGAGAAACAGCGTACCTTTGTCGGCTTCCTCAAACCTTCCCACTCGCGCTTTGGTAGCCCCTGTGAAGGCACCTGCTTCGTGGCCAAACAATTCGGCTTCAATCAGGGTTTCTGGGAGCGCCGCGCAGTTCATTGTGACAAGCGGTTCATCCCAACGCGTAGAAAGGCGATGCAGACGTTCAGCAATCAATTCTTTGCCGGTTCCACGCTCGCCAATTACAAGCA